>BNWE01000067.1 GCA_025998595.1 Alphaproteobacteria bacterium
TAGGGAAATTGAAAATAAACTTAATGATCGACCACGGAAAGTGTTAAACTTCAAAACACCTCGAGAGGTCTTTGTGGCAAATCGGATTGTTTCGCCACTTGATGCACTTCGTTTCTGAATGGGCGGGTATCTATGTAATTCTTGAATAACACATCATAAAATTTCGTCATTTTGGCGTATTTCCACCATATTTTAGATCCAGCACATTCATATAACCATGGTTTTTTGTGGGTAATATAGTGGCAGATGGCTGGATTATTCTCCGCTTCAGCGCATTCTTCCGGCGTTATAAGTTCTTCTTTTAACATTTCCGGAAATACCGTTCGCCATGCGGGACAGAAATTGTATTTCATCTGAAAAAAAGAAATTCGATCCATGCATGTATGATTTAAAATATCCTGATCCGGATGTTTCAGTCGCTCATCTTGGGATAACTTTATCCAAGTTTGTTCCAAATCTGCTTCCCGAATTTTTTTTAAATTCATTAGTAAAACGCCAGAATTCACATACTCGCCTCTTTTTAGTGGCAGAAAATATCTGGAAAATCCCCAAACACGCCATTTGAGATAAACGTTTACGGGATCACGAAATCCTTTAATTAGAGAATCTGCAAAGTCTAAGTTATATAAATCCAATAGATTATCCAGAACGATAATATCAGTATCCAAATAAAGTATCTTGTCCAAATGAGGTAGAGCAGAAGGTAAAAACAAGCGGAAATACATGGCCGTTGACGTGAAATTTTTTGTGGTAATAGCATTTCCGAACATATTTCCTGGCGAAACAAAACTAATCGTCGAATTCGGAGAAAATGTTTCAATAATAGATCTCAAGTGATTTTTATTTTCATCTGATACATCGTTTTCAACGATACAATAGATGTCATAGTGACAGATTTCTTTTGCGGAAGATAGTAAACTTGTTATGGCAACAGCAGCGGGCATAAAAAAATTATTGTCAAATCCAAAAGCAATATTAATACGTGGAGTGGTTGCAATCTGAACCAGCGTGACGCTGGACTCGCTAATGATTTCACCACTGATTTCATGGTATGTCGGCTGTAGTTGCAACGTTGAAGTTGAACCAACATTGAAGATAGAGCTCGCATACGTTTGAGAAGGTAGCGAATCAGTAACGGATCCAATGTCACGCTGGCCTTTTATTTTCTGCCTCAGAATAGTGGCATAATCTTTATATTCCTGCTCCCGATTGATTATTCCAAAATTATTTTTATGCAGTCGACGCTTGACGGTTACCTGCTGAATTTTCTGGACACATATTCCATGCGCTTGTAATCTCATTTGCCATT
The DNA here is from genome assembly GCA_025998595.1 of Alphaproteobacteria bacterium. The sequence continues at coordinate 1,310 of BNWE01000067.1, forward strand.
CGAGAGCTTCACCGGCTTGTAGTGTTTCATCGAAGCATCCTACGATATCAAACACATCACGCCTTATTAGAGCACATCCTGCTAGGGCTCCGAAATAAGGTTCTGGATTAAGAACTATGCCACTTCTTTCTTCTTCAGTGAGTTCCGGAGATATAAAATCTTGTCTCATTCCCAGCGCCAACGTGACGTTGAATCCGGTGTCTGCTTTGGTGTCAGCGACACGGGCGTTTACTTTTGCTGAAACAACTTCAACTTTTGAGATAGGTAGCGATAGCATTAGCGGATCCAGCATTATGTTGACGGCTCGTGGCGTAAGCACGTCATCGGCATCATGGAACAGCACGAACGTTCCTCTGGCATATTTTAAGCCGATATTTCTAGCTTTTGGAGCGCCAGATGGTGGAATTGTAATGACTTGGCATCCAATTTCTTTAGCAATAGAAGCGGTATCATCGGTGGACGCATCATCAACTACGATAATCTCAATGGATTCGGAACAATCTTGCTTCTGAATGCTTTCAATAGCTTCTCTGATGTACCGAGATGCATTCTTAGCGGGGATAATGACTGATATAACAGGCATAGTCATGAAATCTTTAGCACCGGCTGCCAACCTGTTTCTTCTTCAACGTCATGGATGGGATCCGCCAGCAGTAATTCTTTGGCGTCAGCATATTCATCAATTGTCAGAGCAAAACCGTCTGCTACTGCAATGTTGGCGTCCAGTCTGATTTCTTCCGAAGTTTGTGAATCGGTGGAGAGTAACATGTCTGTATCTAATAACACATTAATGAAATCATGCAGATTTTTTTCTATGTCCATCGGAATATTTGGAATTTTTTTCAGAGCATTCAAAACATTTGGAGTGGAATGTCCCTTAATTAGCAGTTCAAAAACAGCTGTTCCAAACCTATTAAGCCCGTAATAAATTCCGGTTTTTGAGTTAATCGCAACGGCGATACCATCTGCGACATCACAGAAGATTTCATTTTCGTTTAGTTTATACATGTCTACTCCTCTCGCTAATAAATTTCCTAAGCTCTTTTACATTTTTATCCAAATCAGGACAGAGATTGATTTGATCGCTAACTCCGCTCAAAATTATGTAGCCTATTGTGTTTTTTGTTCATTTTTTAGCATTTTCTGCAAAAGCATAGACTCCCTAATTAGGTAGTCTATCCTCAAACAAAAAAGGCTGAAGTTTCAGGAATAAGTAGCACAGACGACCTAATTTTGAGCGGAGTTAGCGTTTGATAGAAATCCAAGTCAGACACCAAAGACATCAAATCAAGAAAATATTTTGGATTTTTTCTTTCTCCCATTTGAATGGCCGTAGAATGAACCAGCTGCGCAATGGCCTGCCCTCCATGAATGGGTTCAATGGTTGGTTTTTCGATGTCTGCTATATTCGGGAAGATTGCTATTTTTATGGGAAGCTTTTCAACGAACTTATCATGATGACTGGATATGTCCAGCGCATGTTTTTTACCGTTGTGATTATCGTACAAAAATGTTGCGCCTGGCTCTTTCATTTTTTCCTGCGCCTGCATTGATAAGTATATGATTGAATAAATTGGATAAGCATACAATTGATCTGTTTTGGTTAGGATTAGGTAATCATCTGATACATATTGAAATCCATCCAACAGGCAGGAAATCGCCAACGTTGATTTACCCCTCTCCGCTCTACCACAGATTAGAACGCCGGTGTTATCTATTCCTACGGCGGCTGAATGAACAAGAGCAGATGTGGGAGTCTTCACCATTTTATTGATTAATCTCACAAACAGATGTCCCATTTTCGAAAGATGCTTGGTTGAAATTTCTTTAGCTGAAAAATAGGCGATTTTGTTTTTTGGATCATAGGCCGATAGGATATCGTCTTCCAAAAGTAATTCTATTTCTGGAGTCTCTTTGGTAGATAGGGATATCTTTTCAATAAGATAGGCGGTTTTGCTTTTGGGATCATAGGCCAGTGTGACGGTGGTTGCAGTCCGAGCCGGACTGGCGTTTTCTTTTGCTAAAACAGCATCAATATTGCAATTACAGTCTGCACACAATGAAGTTTGAAGCGAAGCAGAAGTGCCTGTAGTGCAACCACCGTCACGTTGGACTAAGAACAATTCTATATTGGAAGCTTTTTTGGTGGACAAGAATATGTTTTTAATATCTTGAGCGAAATCTGAAATATATGTTTTGACCTCCTCGTTCCATATGCGAAATATGACATCATATGAGTCAGCAGCATCTCGTAGAACATAGGCAAACTGCGTATTGATTGGTGTTATCAATTCCTCGGAAAAGTTTTCGATTTTGACCGTTACATCGCCCAAACTTAAGTATTTTGTCTGGCCAATAACGCCGTTATTGGCCTCAAGAGACCGTCTATTGACGATCTCATAATATTTATCCATTTCTTGCTGCGAGACATTGGTAAGTGGAATATTATTGACGTAATTTGCTGGTTGCGGTTTCATGTTTCCTTTTTCACAGCAGAATTAAAAATAACCAACGTACTCATGCATGATACCAAAGAAATTTATATTCGCCACACAAAAGCGTATCTTATTTGTATTATATTTCCTAAAAAAACACAAGAATTTTTTTATAGCTTCGTTCTTGATATTTTAGCTTTTTCTTAAACATCAGCGTACTACAGTTGCGCAGAGAAGGTTTAATAGGGACGTTTGATATATGGCTAAAGATAGATTTTCATCAGCTAACGCAGCAAAAGAGGAAGCTTCCGTATGTCCGACACTTAGCGTTATTATCCCGGCGTATAACGCGGGAAAGACTATTTGGCGCTGTTTGGAGTCGCTGGACGCCGCACTAAGTCAAACTGATCATGAAATCATTGTGGTAGACGACGCGTCTACCGACGATACTGCGTCAATTGTCGAGGAGTCAACGAAGATTTTCAATAATCTGAGATTAGTTCGTCAGAAAAAGAACAAAGGACCTGGCCCAGCTCGCAATCGCGGCCTGAGGGAAGCCACTGGCGAGTTTGTGTGGTTTGTCGATGCCGACGATGCTGTTATGGCCGATAATTTCAGGAAACTCGATCTACGTCAGGTCTGTGCCGATCGAGATGTCGTAATGTTTCGCTATAATCAGGCGATTCCGGAACAAAGAGCTCTTCAACCGTGGGTGGAGTATGATGCAAAGGTAATGGCGGCACGTCCAGGCGATGATTTTACCGCTCAGGAATTTCCGTCTGTTTTAACAACGACTAATGCCACCTGGAACAAGTTTTTTCGTCGCAAAAACATCATTGCCGCCGGTATAGATTTTCCCGCCACATTAGTGGGAGAGGATCTGGCGTTTGTCACCGCTAATCTCTGTACGGCACGACGCATTGGTTTTGTCAATAAAGAGCTCTACACCTATCATCTAGACGATTCCAGCATATCCCGCGTAACGGACAAGCGGCGACTGCAAACGCTTTCAGCACTGGAGATCTGCGAAAAGTGGCTAAAGCAGAGGCGAGTAACTCCGGAAATATGGACGTCCTACCACGTTTGTAAGGCGCATCATCTGCACCTGAGTTGTGGCTCCACGACAGGACATGCTCATGAGTCGCTAAAAGATCATCTGGAAAAATATTTGCAATCGTTTGACACAGAGATGTTTCTCAATTTACTGAGACATCCATTCTTCCGCGACGACCTGAAAGTCCTTGCAGGACGGGCGTTTACTGCTTCGCTACCTTCTAAAACGTATGCGAGATGTGCTTGCAACCTTCGTTCTCGTCATCCAGGGGAGCGCGTAGCGAGACGTAGGGATCCAGTTGTTGCATCACGGGCGTTTGCTCTTGCTGAGGCATCTTCAGCATTGCAATTACAGTCGACATACAATGACGTTTGGAACAAAGCAGAAAATGCTAATGGTGCAACCACCAGCGTCACGCTGGCACGCACCAGCACACTTATGGCACGTACTGCCCGTAATGCAAGCATTGGTAGAGCAATAGCCATAGCACACATGCTAATTTCCATATTGCCCATATTTTCTCCAACTTCATTGTTTGCGACAGCAACGGACTATTACGTTATTGGAGGTGGCGGTGGTGGAGGCTGTAGCGGTAGCAGCAGCGGTGACGATAGCGGCTATGGCGAAGGTGGCGGCGGTGGAGGCTGTAGCGGTAGCAGCAGCGGTGACGATAGCGGCTATGGCGAAGGTGGCGGCGGTGGAGGCTGTAGCGGTAGCAGCAGCGGTGACGATAGCGGCTATGGCGAAGGTGGCGGCGGTGGTATTGTTGCTGGTACTCCTATAATAACCAAAGGTAGTAATCGAGGCGGCAATGGTTCTCAAAGTTCTACCTGGGGCAGTGGCGGTGGAGGCGGCGGCGGGTGTGTTGGTACTTCGGCTCCAAGCGGCGGCTCCGGCAGCGACAGCAGCGGCGGTAGCGGCAGCGGTAGTGGCAGCGGTGGTAGCAATGGCAGTGACGGTAACAGCGGCCAGAGCGCATGCACTGGTGGTGGAGGCGGTGGCGATGGTGGAAACGCCACACACCAAAACACAGATGTTGCCTCTTACTTGTCCTTATATGTAAGCGGCGGAATTGGGGGGAGTGGCAGTAGCCGAAGCTGTGGTGGTAAAGGTGGCGATGCAACTCTGAATCCTAACAGTCCACAAAATCTCACTGTATCCACTGCTCTCTATGTAATAGGTGGCAATGGAGGCAGCAATGGCGGCGGCAGCAATACCGCTCAGAACGCTATCGCCGTTGGAGGCGACGGTGGCAATGCAACTCTAAATGCTAACACCATCGCAAGTACCAACGCTCCTATCCATGTATATGGTGGCCATGGTGGCCTTTACAGTACTACTGCAAATGGCAATTACCTTTACACTGCGGGAGGCAGTGCTGCCGGTGGTGCTGGTGGTACTGCAACTCTGAATACTACAGACACCATTACTACTACTAACGACATTTGTCTATACGGTGGCAACGGCGGCCAGGGCATCCGCGGCGGCACCGGCGGCACCGGTGCCAGCGGCAGCGACGGCGGCGGTCAGGGTACTAATGGCAGCACTGGAGCCGAAGTAGTCTTCACCGGAGGATGCGCAACTTTGAATGCCAGCATCAATGCAAATATAGTTGCAAACAATATATATCTAAATGCTGGCACAGGTGGCCAAGGTGGCACGGGTGGCAAAGGTGGCATAGGTGGCAAAGGTAAAAGTGGTGGTAGTGGCAACGGTGGTGACGGTGGCAAAGGCGGTGACGGCGGCAAAGGTTGCACCGGTGGAAATGTAAAAGTGTGCGCTATTGGAGCAATCACATCCAATGTATTATCTCTAAGCAGTGGCGCCACAGGCAATATTGGCGATATTGGTAACGGCGGCACTGGCGGCGAAGGCGGCGATAACGGTAGCGATGGTTACAGTGGTGGTACAGGCGGTCAGGGAGGTTATGGCCATATAGGCGGCACTGGCGGCGAAGGCGGCGGCGGTGCCAACGGTTGCAATGGTGGTACAGGCGGTCAGGGAGGTTATGGCCGCCATATAGGCGGCATTGGTGGCAAAGGCGGCATTGGTGGCCGTGGTGGCAATGGTGGTACAGGCGGCCAGGGAGGCAACGGTGGTACAGGCGGCAACGGCGGTGATGGTAACGATGGTGGTAATGGTGGCAATGGTGGCAATGGCGACAATGGCGACAATGGCGGCAGTGGTGGCAGTGGTGGCTAATATGCTCCCCATTTTTTAGACCACTGGCGGGAGTTTTAGAGCTCCGAGTTCAGTAAGTTCTGCATAAACAAAGCCACAGACTCTACAACCACCATTATACACATCATTTGGGGTTTTGTAATCCAAATTTTGATGTAATCTTTTAAAATTATAAAAATCTATAAATTTCCCGATTTCCTCCTTAGCCTCCTTAACTGTTTGAAAA
>BNWE01000068.1 GCA_025998595.1 Alphaproteobacteria bacterium
AGTGCGTTGCGAATCCGCTTTCGACCGCCTCGTATTGAGCGTTTACCGGATTTTTTCCCGCTGTCGTTAGCCATCGGAGCTAGGCCTGCCAGTTTTACGATTTGCCGATTATCCAAACAACCCAATTTCGGCAAATAAGCAATCAAAACCGCTGATGTTTGAGCGCCAATTCCCTTTTCCGTTTGCAAAACTTCCGAATTATCGCGATGACTGACCAATGCCTCCCAATCAACACGAAACTCTGCTTTTTGCTCGTAAATTCTTGGCTCCATTTTTGAGACTTCTAACTAATTAGTTGGTAGAATTTAGCCTGCAATGTTTCCAACATTCCATTTCTACCTCCACAATAAAATATGAAACATGATACTACATCGTGGGAGCTTCACCAACTAATTAATTAGAAGTCTCCACAAAATGATACATTAATTCTAAATATATGATGACTGTTCTTACGTAGTTCCATCATGGATAGCTTTTATAACGACTTCGTCATTATAACGCTATCCATCACGGCCGCAAAGTGACAATGTTTTTCGCTACGCTCTTATAAACAGCGCAATGAAATCGAGGTAATGTTTGACGCTTGCAAGAATTTTTTGGAAGCTGACAAAGCTTATATGCAAAATAGATTTGTTCTCGAAGGATAGCTCTCTGTTAATTTTCTCGCTATGATCGCCTACTACAAGCTGTATGATCGCCTGAAAAATGCCCAACTGTTAACAAAATTCTTGCCAAAAGATATCGTTGAAACTGCCAAAGCTACTTATCAACTCAAAATTTTTGGCGTTTGGCACCGATCCGAAATGACAAAAAACTCAAGGAATCTTTAAAAAAATTGACGTAGGCGACCTAACTTGATGCGGAGTTATGGATCAAAAGAAAATTTTTACAAAAATAACATAAAATACCATTTGACGCAAAAAACCGAAAAAGCATCTTGCGTTTTTGCGACTTTTTTGTATAAGATAATTAACCTTATCTAAAGTTTTTACATTAGCATGAGTGTGCTGCTGGCTTTGGATTTGTTATTTTTATGGAGTAATTTATGAAAAAAATTGCTATTGCAATTTGTTTGTTCGGAGCAGTGGCATCGTTGAATGCTACGGATAAAAAGAAGATAGAAGTGAAGTATAATGCTCTTTCTAAATCCTCAGATGCCTTTACACCTGAGACTGGAGTATTTTCCATCTGTCACGGGGTGCAACAAAACGCTAGAAAGATAAAAGAGGAAACGGACATTATAGAAAGAAATATGGTGGAATTGTCCCAAAAACTCTCCGATTCAAGCCAAGACCTAAGCCACGATGCCCTAGAACTCAGCGAATTAGCAAAGTGTTGCGGTAATTTTTTTTCTTTTATAGGCGCCGCCAAATGGTATCAATCTCAGTTTAGCAAATTGCTTGATGGAGTCAGAGATCTTAATGAAAAAATATCAACAAAAGAACATATGCAAAAATTAACGCCGGTAACGCTATGGCTAGCTCCTCTGATTGTTCCACAAGAACACTTTCCACCATACGACGTTCCAAATGGAATGCCTGGAATGAATCGGGACATCACACTAAAGCTTGTTATGATTATTGGGAGATCTCCTGAAAAAATGACAGCTGAAAACTGGGTAGTCCGAGAAGGAAAGATTAGAACTATAATGGGAATGTGTCAGGAGTATTATCCTTGGGCAAAGAGTCGGAATTTTAAGAAGGTTCGTCTTGGACAAGCAATTCCAGACGTGGCACGACCTCATTTTCAAAAAGCCATTCAGTATGGCTTAAAATATAGCGACTTGTCGGGAGTCGCAGATGTAGGAGTGCCCGCTGCATCAAGAGCTGCCGTTTCAACAGGGCATTACCCAAACAGGCGCCTTCTGATAGGCAATATAATTAAAGCTGCATTGCCAGAACTCGAAAAAAAGACGAAAGATTATCCATATGTTCGTGCTAAGGTCTTGTTTGCATTAATACGTGCAGGAGCACAAACATGTGGCTGTGACTGCATAGATACAGAATACATGGTGTCGTTCGTAGTGAATGCTATTCCAGCATGCAGTGATCATGATAATCTAGTTCGTAATGCGCCAAAATTTTGATTCTGACTAAGCCATATCTACCATAATAGCAAAAATATAGCTGTATGCATTTTATTGTGCATGCAGCTATGTTCATTCTCGATAAGAATACGGATTGGCGCCTCATTGTGTCTAGTGAAGCAATAATTGGATCCAACGTCACGTTGGTGGCACGTTGGCGTCACACTGGTGCTGCACGCACAATTGTAGTAGAATGCTTAACGTAATGTTTATATTGAATTCAGGGAGAATAGTGAAGTGTCCATCGAAGAGAAAGATTATGATAATAGATCCGTAAAAACATCGGTGAAACTGCGCCGAGAATTTATTCAGGAAAGCGCCCTGAATGTTGTTAATTTGGATGCCTAATGGCTCGGAAAATAGCGAACAAACCTACAAAACCACCGATTTTTAGTAAAAGGTGGTTTTTTAGATGCTTCATTGTTATCTTCAGTTTCTTGTTTGTCCTGGGATTTTTTCTGTTTCTGTTTTTCATACATGATCTGCCGGACGTGAACAATCTCGAGAGCAAGGGACGTCGCGCGAGTATCGTTTTCGAGGATCGTGATGGAAAAACCATTGCAACATACGGTGATTTATTTCGCAGTGTCGTAGATGTGAAAAATCTCCCAAAACATGTAGGAAACGCCATCATAGCCATCGAAGATAAGCGCTTCTACAACCATTGCGGAGTGGATTTCCTGGGAATTCTGCGTGCTTTGTACACCAATATTGTCAATCGTAGAGTTGTGCAGGGGGGATCCACGCTCACGCAGCAATTGGCCAAGAATCTGTTTCTATCCGCTGATAAATCCATCAAGAGAAAGGTACAGGAATTTATTCTTGCGCTTTGGCTGGAACATAAATTTACCAAAAAACAAATTATATCCATTTATCTAAACCGCGTATATTTCGGATCCTGCGCCTATGGCATAGATGCCGCCGCCTATCGATATTTCGGCAAAAGAGCTCGCCAGCTGACCATATACGAAGCGGCAAAATTGGCGGGAGTATTGCGGGCTCCGTCCATGTATTCTCCGTTTTATAATCCTGAAAAATCAGATCAGAGAGCGGTTCTTGTTTTGTCATGCATGCGGGACGAAGGATATATTTCCGAAAACGAAATGAAAGAGGCGCTTATTCAGAAGGATAAATTGACACGGCTGGCAGTACCAATGGACGAAAACCGATACTTCACCGATTGGGCTTTGGAGCAAGTGCAGGATCTGGTGTATGCGGATGAAGACGACATCATTGTTCGAACGACTCTCGATACAAAATTGCAGGCAAACGCTACCTACATCATCAGAAATGTCCTGATGGAGCACGGATTCAAAAACCGAGCCAATCAGATGGCGTTAATTGCGCTGGACAAGCATGGGGCCGTCTTGGCAATGGTCGGCGGACATACCTACGGTGCCAGTCAATTTAATCGTGTAATGGCAATCAGATCTTCAGGCTCGGCGTTTAAATACTTCGTATATCTAACTGCCTTGGAAAGCGGCATGGAGGTATATGATCTTGTGAGTGATATGCCGATTTCCGTTGGGGGCTGGAGTCCGAAAAACACTGGACACCGATGCGTTGGCGATATCCCTATGCTGGAGGCGTTTTCCAAGTCTGTAAACACATCAGCAGTAAGAATTGCACGAAAAGTCGGCATGAGTAAAATTATCAGGAGAGCAGAGGAGCTGGGAATTACCACGGAAATGACGGACAATCTCGCGTCATCTCTGGGAGCTAGCGGCGTAAATCTATTGGACATAACAGCCTGTTTCGGCGCCACCATGAGAAATGGCCAGAAGATGATTCCATTTGGAATAACAAGCATACGTACCCAGAGTGGAAAGTATCTATATAAGTCGCATCTAAAAAAGCCCCAAGGAGTAATTGCACCTGAAATCTGCGACAAAATGAAAATCCTATTGAAGGCCGCAGTAGATAGTGGAACGGGACGCCAGGCGAAACTGCCGGTGGCCGCCTACGGGAAAACCGGCACCAGCAACGACAATCGAGACTCCAGTTTCATAGGTTTTGCGGCGCCGCTGGTGGTGGGAGTATGGCTAGGAAACGACAACAACGCTCCCATGAGCTCTCAGATGTACGGCGGATTCCTTCCGGCAATGGTGTGGCGCGAGTTCATGCTGTCAGCTCTCGGATTTAAAAAGAGTGTGGACGAAGTGGTCGTAAAACAAAAGCCGCATGAACCAAAAGCCAGAAAGACCGCCAAACCAATCAAGAAACGTCACCGAAGCATAAGCGAAATTGTGAAACTGCGGTAGATGCTTTTGGGGCTTTATTTATATTTCTTTATCAAAACATTTTTTTGCAATTCTTTTAGAAAATTAAAAGGCCCTGTGTAAACACCATAAAAATAGAAAATATTTTATATTGATTGTTTTATGAAAATGCAATAATCTCAACCAAGTATTAATCTCTTTTTAGTATCTTTTGTTAGTATTATAAGTGGAGGAGGGCGCTCATGAAAAAACTGATAGCGGTCATTAGTACTTGTATAATTTCCTTTTACAATATGCAGGCAATGATTGGTGATGACAAAGAACAGGAAGTCGTCTCATCAGAAGGGGAATCATCAAAGTCTGTGGTAGTGGTTGATGATTCGAGTTTGCATCGAAATTATATCCAGGATGTGTTTGAAGCATGTTTGTTATTGCATGATAACATTTGGAATGTAAGAGGTGAAAACGCTAGATATCTGGGAAAGGCTTCTCGAGATATTCTAAAGAGTCTGCAAGATCACATGTCCGTCAGTTATCTAGGCAGCGATGATAGATGCGCTTTATTTATTACAGCAATTGCCAATGCAAGGCGGTGTATCTATGATCTGGAAGCAATATTTACGAAACCAGATGAATGGGGACCAGAATCAAATATACACCGATGTTTTTCTGCGCCAATCACATGTGTCGATTCGGCAACTTCTACTGTTGTGACGTCAATTACGCCGGGAGCAATAGTGCACCATAGTTCAAGTTTTGAGCTTGATGCTGATGCCATCGATGACAATGATGAAAACGAGGGGGATGCTAATGATTATTCCCAGAAACAAATTATACAGCCATCATCCGTTGAAATCGCAGGAGGCAAAACAAGGGAGAAGGAAAAAGAGAAAGATGAAGAAGAGATAGATTTTTCGGATCCAAGTTTTTTCATGAAGGCGCAGCAGTACGCCGATGCAAGTGTGCTTGGGATCGCGAAAATTATTCATGAATCCCCCCAAAACACGGCTGAATGGAAAGAATGTTGCAAAAAGCTAGAGGCCAGAAAGCAGCGGGAGGAGAAAGAGATTAGAAATCGTCAGAGCGGTAATTTTGTCGCTATGAACAGAAGGTTGGCACAAGAACATGCGCAACATTTATATTTTGCATATTATGATGCGAGCATGCTTGAAGATGACGATGATGACGACGATGAATTTTCTATCGTTGGAATTTGCATTCCAATCATTTTTAATTCTAATTTTGCATACAATTCAAAATATATGTGCAAATCAAAATCAGAAAGAAGAGAGCGGCGACGCAAAAAAGCAGCAAAATATAGGCCAATATGGGGGGAATAACATGCTAGACAAATATAAAAAATTTCTTTTGTGCTTGCTCATTTTTATTGGAACGTTTGTGATTTCCCACGGTGAGAGTCAAGCTTGCCTGAGGAGCGAATTTCTCATGAGAAAAATTACAGAGGATGAGCTTAAATTTTATGCTGCCTTTGATTCAAGAAAAGAGAATATTACAAAAAAAGAAAGAAGAGATATTCGAGACGAATTACATAGCAGATGCAAGATAATCAACGCTAATGACGAAATATTCTATCAATTGCGTACATTAATTGGGCCGACTATCTATGAGGTTCTTGGAATTCCTATGGATGAAATCGTTGTGGATGAAATCGTTATGGATGGGGTTTCTTTGGACGAGGTAGAACTCATTTCGCTAGATGTTGTTCAAAATTCGCATATTAAATCTGGTCAACTTACGCGAATAATTAGCATGCTAAATGACATTTGCAACTTTATCTATAGGCCCTATAAACATCAAATAGAAACGTTAAGAGAAAGAATCCTAGAAAAGCGTAATAAAACAAAGCTAAAAACAGAAAAACGTAGCCGTAGAAAGAGAGCAGCTAGAAACAAACAGAAAGTTGCCGAGCAATGACTATAGTTTTTTAATGTAGCACTGCTATGCGAGAGATCTAATAACCATGTTCATTAATAGGTTTTTGCCACTTTTTGACAATGGAGTTTGAGATGCTGCAGGGCGCAAAAATTTAAATGTGAACATGGTTAATAATTACTGGATCTCAATTCGAAATATGCCTTTGGATGACTACATACCGGACATAATTCCGGAGCGTTGCAGCTCTCAATTAGATGTCCGCAATTGGAGCATTCCCAAATTACCTTGCCTTCTTTCCTGAAGACTTTATTATTCTCAATGTTTTCCAGAAGTTTTTTATATCTTTCTTCGTGACTTTTTTCTATTTCAGCAACAGACCTAAATAAACGAGCAATATCACTAAATCCATCTTCGTCGGCTTCTTTTGCAAATTGAGCATACATTTCTGTCCACTCGTAATTTTCTCCATTTGCTGCGGCCTTTAGATTATCTATTGTACTAGGAATTGAGCCACCATTAAGCAGTTTAAACCAATTTTTTGCATGTTCCTTTTCATTATTCGCCGTTTCTTCGAATATCTTGGCGATTTGGACGTACCCGTCTTTCTTGGCTTTGGCTGCAAAATATGTGTATTTGTTCCTCGCCTGAGATTCTCCGGAAAAAGCGCTCATTAAATTCTGTTCTGTTTTGCTACCTTTTAGTTCCATAATTTATTCTCCAACTACCAGATGCATATTGTAACAGTTCTTTATTCTTTTGTGTAGTCTTCGTTTTTGCAACAGCAGGGCCACACAGGGTCTTTTAATTCTCCCCAAGAAGTAATAAAGTATTAATAAGTTTTATAGAGGCAAGAGAATGGCAACGTTAACAGAAATATTTTCAAGTATAGAGGATCCGCGGAATCCATCAGGTCGTAGG
>BNWE01000069.1 GCA_025998595.1 Alphaproteobacteria bacterium
TGTGAAAGCTGAAGCTCTCTCCGCAGAAATCAACGACTATGTTTCCACCGAAATACAATGCAGCAACAAACGTCTAATAGTATAAACGACGAAAACGCCATCATGCAGGAACTACAGATTATGCTTTTCATTTTCTTCTCCAATATATAAAACATATGTTTATGTATACATCCAAAAGAATAAATAATCAAGGAAATTTTAAAAGATTTTTTCAAAATATAACGCTAAAACATCAGCATTGGCATCGATTATACTCACGTCTGCATGAGAATGTAAGGTAAAGGCTTTACTCATCTAAAATTTGTTGCTAAGAATCTTATAGGCCAATGTGACGTTGGATGATCCGATGTCTGCGACACTGGCGTTTATTGCTTCGCTACATTCGGAAACGTATGCGAGCGCTAATGTGATGTTGAACCGAAAAGATAGAGCGCGCGTGCTGCAAGCATCTATGATAGTATAATGCGTAGGAGACGCCATGAGAAATTTTTTATTGTTGTTTAAAGTTCTATTGTTTCTGTTGCCGTTGGTTGCTGCATTGTATTTCGGTGGAAACATAGTCGTTGATTTCTGCGGAGAGAGCTTCAGCTTTCACATTGTGATTGCAGTATTAGCATGCGAGGCTCTTGTAATCATATGTTGCGTCCTCTGTTCTATAACCAGAAGAATTCGCGATTTATTTCATGAGCATACAGATTACGAAAAAGGACTCAGTAGTTTGCAGCTGGCGTTTTCTGGAATTCTGCTAAAAGATGCCGGTTCCGCTGAATATAACATTAGAAAAGCCAAGAAACATCTGGGAGACCTACCAATTGTCGGATGGATCGAAGGGCAGATATGTCTAGCCAACAACGAGCATCACCGCGCAAAGTCGATTTTTTACAGTCTCTGCGAACGGGAGAATAATACTGCGTTAGGAGCCTATAGTCTATGCCAAATGGCGGCACAGGAAAAATCAGCGGTGGATGCATTGAACGCCATAAACGAGATCTTAAAAATATATCCGGATTCGATAGAGCTGGCATTTCAGGCGATTTCCGTCGCTCTGAGGAGTCATAATTATTATGAAGCTAGGAGGCACATTCCAGCGATTAGAAAGACTAAAAAAGCTAAAGTAGTTGAGGCATTGGTATGTTCCGAAGAAGGTATGCATACAAACGATATAAGTCTCGTTGTTGACGCCTATGAATTGGCGCCGGAGCTGATAGAAAACTCCATTTATTATGTAGATTTTCTGATAAAAGAAAAAAGATACAAGGATGCGCGAAAAGCTCTGTTGAAAGCATATGAGAAAAATCCGACAATGGAGCTGTTCTGCAGATATATTTCCTGTGAACAAGATGCCTCAAATCTCGATAAAATAGGATTCGCAGAAAAAGCCGTAGATTTATCTCCGTTATCCTGGATTGGTTATTATGGACTCGGCGAAATAGCGATGCATGAGGGCCTATATAAAATAGCATTTGAGAATCTTCTGCTGGCATACGGAAAGAAGCATTACAATTTTATCGCCGATAAGCTGGTGAAATCTGCGTCATCTATGACCGAAAAGCCACAGTCTGCCATAGATATACTGTCCAGTACGCTGGAGACGGAAAACGTAGAGTTCGTATGGAAATGCAAGAATTGTGGAAGTGAAGACGCAAAATGGATTTCAATTTGTCCGCACTGCGATAGAATAGCCGAATATGAACCGTTTGAACGAATCGTAAATTCCACTAGTAGAGCGCTTCAATATATAGAAAATGAGAAGGAAACGATATTATAGTTACGTCTGTTAACAGAATGTTCACAATTCTCATGCATTATAGCATATGATGTGGTAGATTCGGGGCGGAGTAATATTATAGAATGTGGATCCCCAGAAGGTTTTCTGGTGCGCCTTTGTGTTTTTCGATTGTTTGACGTTGTATTTGTTTGGCGTTTTGTGATACTTTAGCTTGTTCGTTTTTTGCCATGAGTAATTTGGTGTGTGCCGCTATGGAGCATTAGGATGTTTAAGTTTTTGAAGTTGGTTTTTGGTTCCCACAACGATAGAGTTGTAAAAAAATATCTAAAGATTACGGAAGAGATAAATGCTTTCGAAGAATCAATTGTGTCTCTATCTGATGAGCAGTTGCGCGAAAAAACTGTTGAATTTAGAGCGCGTCTAGCTGAGAACGAGACTCTTAACGATATTCTTCCAGAGGCATTCGCTGTTGTTAGAGAGGCATCCAAGAGGACGCTTGGTCTTCGTCCATTCGATGTGCAGATGGTGGGAGCGCTAGTACTTCACAATGGAATGATCGCCGAAATGAAAACCGGAGAGGGAAAGACCCTCGTGGCGTCAATGGCGGTTTACCTGAATGCTCTGGAGGGAAAAGGAGTTCACGTCGTTACGGTCAACGATTACCTTGCTCGACGCGACGCCGAATGGATGGGAAAAATTTATAGGTTTCTTGGACTTACCGTTGGTATCATTGTGCATGGTCTGACGGATTTCCAGAGAAAAGAGCAGTACGCTTGCGATGTTACATATGCTACCAACAACGAGCTTGGCTTTGATTATCTGCGGGATAACATGAAGTTCTATTCTAAGGAACTGGTAATGCGTCCATTTAACTATGCTATCGTTGACGAGGTCGACAGCATATTGATAGACGAAGCTCGTACTCCGTTGATTATATCCGGCGCAGCCGAAGATTCCGCTGATTTGTACATGCGAGTCGATTCCATCATTCCGAAATTATTTAAAGAAGATTACGAAATTGACGAAAAGCACCGGGGAGTAACCCTAACGGAAGCTGGAAATGAACACATCGAGAATCTCTTGTATGAAGCTGGTCTTCTGCAAACACATAATCTCTACGACATACAAAATATAACAATTGTACATCACGCAAATCAGGCTCTTAAGGCGCATCATTTGTTTAAAAGAGATGTAGATTACATCGTAAAAAATGGGAAAGTCATAATAATTGATGAATTCACCGGAAGAATGATGGAGGGGCGCCGCTACTCGGACGGACTGCACCAGGCTATAGAAGCCAAGGAAAAAGTGCACGTAGAAATGGAAAATCAGACGCTGGCTTCCATAACGTTCCAGAACTTCTTTAGAATGTACAAGAAATTGTCCGGTATGACTGGAACAGCCGAAACCGAAGCCCAGGAGTTATCGGAAATATATAATGTGGAGACGGTCGTTATTCCGACGAACGTTCCGGTTGCTCGCCAGGATCTTGACGACGAGGTCTACAGAACCGCAGAAGAAAAATACAACGCCATTGTCACTCTGATTAGAGAATGCAATGCTCGAAAGCAACCGGTTCTGGTTGGTACCGTCAGCATCGAGAAGTCGGAAGTTATTTCGGCAATTCTCGAGAGGGAGGGAATTCAACACAGTGTTCTCAACGCCAGATATCACGATGTGGAAGCTCAAATCATAGCAGACGCCGGAAAATCAGGCGCTGTCACCATCGCTACCAACATGGCTGGTAGAGGTACCGACATAAAATTGGGTGGAAATCTCGAGGCAAGATTGGCCAGAGAATTAATGGGTGTTGAAGATGTAGAACTGAGGAAAAAAATCCAAGAAAGCATAGAAGAAGAAATCGCCAAGGACTTCGAAGTCGTAAAAGCGGCCGGAGGTCTGTATGTGGTTGGTACAGAGCGCCACGAAAGCAGAAGAATAGATAATCAGCTGCGTGGTAGATCTGGACGTCAGGGAGACCCGGGCGCATCGAAGTTCTTCCTATCGCTGGAAGATGACCTAATGCGTATTTTCGGTGCAGAAAAATTGGATTCCATGCTTCTAAAACTGGGAATAGAAAAAGGTGAGGCTATCACGCATCCGTGGGTAAATAAGGCGCTGGAAAAAGCTCAGATGAGAGTAGAAGCCAGGAACTACGATATCCGCAAGCATTTGCTTAAGTTTGACGACGTGATGAATGATCAGAGAAAGGTCATATACGAGCAGAGACATGAGCTTATGGCGGAAGACGCGAATCTGGCCGAAGACGTAAATGATATGCGTCTGGATGTCATAAGAAAAACAATCTACGATTTCGTTCCGGATAATACTCCATATGAATTCTGGGATCGTCATCTCATTAACGAAAGGATAGCCGAGTTTTTTGGAAACGACATATTCCTGAAAGATGACGATAATTTATCAAGAGATAACGCCGTCGATGTAATATTCGAGCAGGTCACCCAAAAAATGCAGGACAAAGAAAATCTCTATACTCCTCATATGATGAGATATATGGAAAGAACGGTTTTGCTGCGTATGATTGATCAATATTGGAAAGAGCATCTGCTTAATTTGGATAGAGTTCGCCAAGGAATTAATTTGAGAGCATATGCTCAGCGAGATCCGCTAAACGAGTATAAACAGGAGGCGTTCTCTCTGTTTGAAAGAATGTGCAATACCGTAAGAGAAGAGTCCGTCAAGACGTTGTCGTTGTTCGAGCTGTCCGGCATAAGAAAAGACGATGAATTGGACGAACTCCTGTTTGGCGGCAGTGGTTTTTCTGAATCAAACGAGTTTGGAGGATTTGGTGATTTTGATGGTTTTGATCCAAATTCCAATCAGTTCTCCGAGGATACAATCAGAGAAAGTCGCGATGACTTGTTCGCAATTTCTAGAAACGCCGATTGTCCCTGCGGAAGTGGTCTAAGATATAAGAATTGCTGTGGAAAAGTTCAGTAGGAGTTGTTGCTGAATAATATGGACAAGCGACATGTGCGAACAGATAGTACACGAGAGTGTGAATCAGATCATGCAGGGATTCAACCTCGATCGGTGTATCGCATCTAAATAGGAAAATATATGTTTTCCTTTCAAAAAACACTTGACGGGAAGTTTTTTTTTGCTAAAATCATATAGCTTTTTTAATATGAGAGAAGAAAATGAAAAAACTGATATATAGCGCATGTGTAATGATAATGATGTCATCTACACAGTTCGAAGTTCAAGGGGAAGAACTGCATCTGCAGGATGTTGTTAATGATGTTGATGGTTCTGCCTGGAATATCGTTAGACTGGATGGCGAGTACATAGATGATCCAGAAAACATAGACGAAATTTTTGGTGCGTATGCAAATTGGGCAGATTTTGTGGATCACGAAGGAGGTTATATAATTGATTCCCTGCATCATCATCATGCTGAGGAGGCAACTGCTGTAGCAGTCCTTCCAGATGACGGATATGATTCAGTTGAGCACAGTTCCATTTTTGGAGGAAGAGCTGTATGGAATGCAGCAATGTCTGTTAATGAAGCTAATGAAGCTATGAATAGAGAAGACCGCTATCATGAGTACGCTGCAGCCGTAGCAAAAGCGCTTCGCCGAGTTAGGTGGACTGAGTGTGGTATGTGTACCCCACCACCACCTAAACCAAAAGGATGCTTTAGTTGTCTTTATGAGTGTTTTGCCCGCCTGTTTTTTAGGAGACACAACGATTAGGAATTGTTTCTGAATAATGTGGACATATTCTCGTTTGAAGAGTCCACATACTTGACCATCGACGACGACGAAGAGTCCATGATGAAGGAGCTTTCAAACAGTAGCTAAAGCAGAAAATGGATTCAACGTCACGTTGGCGGTGCTCATTCTGCAGGGATTATCTATAATTTCTGCAATTTTCGTCATCAGCAGAGCAAAGATGAAGCTTGCGGTTGCGAGAAAAATGTGCGTACAATCTATTGTTGCAACATTTTCGAGAAGTTTTTGCGATAATTCAGGGTATTCAGAAGAATTAGCCTTTGCATCTCGACTAAAAAAACGTTATCTTCACTATACATGATAGCCTATGCATGTAGTATAATTTGTTGGAAGCTAGTTAAAAGGAAAAAGATGAGTAGTACATTAAAACTTTCGCCATTGGCTCTCGAAAAAATTCGCGAGCGCTCTCGGTTACAAAAGATGATGGAAGAGGAACAATTATTAAAGAAAAAAGAAGCGATGCTAAAGTCCGCAAAAGAAAAGGCAGAAAAGCGAAACATTGAAAAACAAAAGCTTTATAAGCAGAAGTTAGAGAAAAAACAAAGGTATCAGGAATTTGTGCAGAAACGGGATAAAGTTCTGCAGTGGCTTTTTGAGCAGTACCCTTTGTGCTTTAGGAAAATAGATCCGCTACCACTGAAAGTTGGCATTATAAATGATATTCTTGCGACTATTCCGGAGGATAGCGAACTTTCCAAGAGTAGTTTCCGCAAGACGATAGCTGGTTATACTCACACGAAAGCATATCTGCAGTCGCTAATTTCCAACCAGTATAGATATGATCTGGCCGGCAATCAAACCGAAGAAGTATCTGAGGATAACAAACAGTCTGCTCAATTGAAGCTGGATGAAAAGGCTAAGCGCAAGAATAAGTAACTTTTAGGATAAGATTGATGTTTTAGAGCAGAGCTATACCTTTCGTAAATAAGGAGTTGGAAATTGCCTAAAGATATATTATGAAAAATTTTTTAATCCCAGAAGAAGAGCCGGAACTGAAGCTGCATCATCGAAAAGAGTGTAATGGCAGGGCACGAGATTGCATAAAGGTAGTCTTGACGTCGAATACAGGCTGTAGTTACTGAGAGATATCGAAAGTATTGCTGTTGGATGAGAAAACGATCAGCAAGCATGTGGAGGAATATCGGTCTGAGAAGAAGCTAACGATAGTAACCGGAGGCTCCGAAAGCAAGCTTTCGCCAGCTCAGTTGTCGGAGTTAATCAAGCATCTGGAGTCGAGGGGGTATCCAAAAGTTGTGGAGATTTGCGTTTATATTGTACGATGCCCGACACATTGTATACAAGGCTATCTCAAGAGCCTGCTTGGACAATGTCTACTCTTTCAAAAAAAACAAGAAAGGACAAATAAGCATTGCATAAAAAATATAGCGTCGCACAATTTGTATCACAGTAGGCAAAAGAAATTTATTTTCCACGGGTCGGTTATAAACCTTACGCTTTAGCGTGAATTGCTTTAGCGTATTAGAAGTTTTAGACTCAGAGGATGAATGATAGAGAAAGGTACACAAGGGGAGCCCATACTGTATTAGA
>BNWE01000070.1 GCA_025998595.1 Alphaproteobacteria bacterium
AGACCTGTTAGAGACTTCATTAGGCGATCATGCTTCAATACCATTTCAAAACTTAACATCTCGTCAACCTCTACGCAAAATAATATCTACTTTAACTCTTTTTTGGTTGTTCGTGAACAGGGTTAATTATGACACTTGCTATTTTCGCGCCATTAACTATGCTTAATACACGACTGAGTGTCGCTTTTGAGGGAATCTTGACTATCCCGAAATGTTCTTTTAAAAATTTAGACCGCCCCTCAGCATAGATGACCAGGCCACTCAGCGTATCTAATCCGCATAACATACCGCACATTATGATTATCAATATGTCCGAAAGTTTGTGCTCGACATAGCTTGGATGCCTTGGATCTTCAATGGTTTCGAACTTCTCTTTTGCTGTCATTTTTACACTACCAATAGAAAAACTTAGTACATAATACCTCTTTCTATCGAAAATGTTTAGCCATCATACTCTCATACTTAAAATACTTAAAATACTTAAAATACTTAAAATACTTAAAATACTTAAAAAATTTTATGAAACGACCGTGACAACATGCTAGCCAGAGCCTGCCTGCGGCGATAATACGTCGCTCGCGATATACCCCAAGCTCTTTTTGTGCCGCCTTCTCGACAACGCTCTCTTTCAGCACTTCCAAGGCTTCGATGAGTTCCGTGATCTGATCAATAAGATCGTTTTCCTCTGTATTAATTGCGCGATAAGATAATTGCTGCGCAGATTGTGCATATCGGTCTCCTCAAGGTTAATTTAAATACTTCACCTATTCTGGAGAGACCTTTCACTTTCAACTAAAAATATATAGTCGCTTGGTTTTTGAGCCGTCTCATATCTGTTTGAACCTTTACACTTCCCAGAAGTCATGAGGCGAAGCAATTAACGCTTGTCCCGCAAGGACTTCGTTTTTTTACTAGCATCGTATGCTAGTGTTTTTTCACAGTAGATTCTTCACAGCAAAGCATGCAACTCTAGGTTTGTAAATTGGTTTTATGTGGAGGTAGCTATGGTTAGGATTAATAACAAGAGAGTAATGATCGATCGCAATTATAAAGATATAGAGATTAGCGCAAATTCGATTATGGCAGATCAGTTTTTAGAAATAGCCACAACAAAAGACGTCCGCCTCGAATCAATAGTGTGTAGCGGAATAAAGATTGTGTCCCGGAAGATTTTTCTTGATGGAGAGATCGTTTCCCATGGACAGATTATTTTAGCTGCAGAAGAGATTCATATAAATAAGGAGGCCAGGGCAATGTAGAGAACAAAATTTTTCCGTAATCGTAAACATCTAGATATGTAAGGGCTTATGTGTACCTGCAAGTGGTGTTGTTTACAATTTTGAATTGTAATTAAAAATGATTTTAAAAATATGAGGTTTATTATGAAAAAAATATTATTAGCAACGATGGCGTTATCAACTTTTAGCACTAGTGGTGCAATGAATTGGGAGGAGGCATCAAGTGCGTCTTCAATTAAATCTGGAGCAAGTAGTGTCTCCACAAGGAGTTTTCCGAATCCGGCACCTACATATGGCTCTACATCAACTTTTAGCACTGTTAGTGCTTCAAGTACGTCTTCAATTAAATCCGGAGCAAGTGGTGTCTCCACAAGGAATTTCCCGAATCCGGCACCTATATATGGCTCTACATCAACTTTTAGCACTGTTAGTGCTTCAAATGTGCCTAGTGGAACGGAGTCTACGAAAAGCTTTTATGCCGCCGGAATGAACTCGGAGACTGGTAGTTATAGCCCCAGAGCGTCTACATCAACTTCTACTGGTGGCTCCGTTATTATAAAGGAAATTGAATCCATAAAAGAGACCGCTAGACAACTGCTGACGCGTCAAGAAAATTTTCTCATAATGCGAGAGCAAGATGCTAAAGCGGCTGCTATCCAGATGGCAAATATTATGAGGGCTCAGCAGAAACGACATGAGGAAGAAATAGAACGACTTAGGAAAGAAAAGCTGGCTGAAATAGAACGACTTGAGAAAGAAAGACTGGCTGAAATAGAAAAAAGAATAGCAGCAGAGAAAAAAGAAGCTTTGCATAGGCAGGTAATGGCGGTTTGTCTTCGTCATGGCCTAAATCAAACAAATATAATACGCCGCTGTTCTATGAAAGGTATAGAGAAAAAATCAGGTATCGAAAGATACAATGCAGTATCTGCAATCTACGACAAAACCCTCTCCCCTTTTGAAAAACTCTTTGACGACAAAAACAATTTGCGTTCACTCGGAGATTTTTTATACAAAAACAAAGGCGGAAAAGAGTATGCCTGTTTTCCTTCGCTGGCTTTCGAGAGTCTTATACGTGAGGTAAATGGTTTTTTGAGGACGCAATAAATAGTTGCATCACGGGCACCAATGGCTTTGACGTGTGCCATATGAGGCATTTTCTTTTGCTGATTTCAATTTAGCATTGGAAGATAGCGCCAGCCCACAATGCAACTGGTAGCAATAGCGCAGGTGCTGCAAGCACCTGCAATTGAGAGGTAGAAAATGTATTTAACAAGGAAAAATTGCGATGCTGAAACAACTTCAGCATCGAAGATAGCGCCGGCATACGATGCAACCGGTAGCGAGGCAGAAAACGCCCATGCGGCACGCACGTCCAGCTTCAAGCTGGTGGAAGCAGCTTCAGCTTCGCAAGCACATCTCGCACACAATTCAGAAGATAGCGAAGCAGTAAACGGGTCCAGCGTCACGCTGGTCAAGCGGGTTGGAGCGTGGTTGGGGATTATCTCGATATTAGCGACGGACATCGCCTGGGCTTTTCCTACGCGCATCTTTATTAGAAACGCCGATAAAAGCGGAAAAGTCGAAGTGCTTTGTCCAGAAGCGTTGAAATCCATGATTAAGTTGGATTCCGGACGTGTCTTGCTAGACAACAAGAAGCTTCATGGGGATTTTGAACTGAATTCTCAGCTTCCGGTGATTATGAATTCTGTTATTGGTGATGGGTTAGCAATTCATGCTCCAGGTATAGAGATACGTGGAAATACCAGAATCGGTAATTTCAATATTATAAATCCCTTAAGTCTTCTGCATGTAGGCGGGAAACTCACCACAAAAGACATTTCTATTTCCGGAAGAGCGCTGGTTGATGGAGAGCTGGAGGTTTGCGAAGGTGGAAAGATCAATCTCGATTATTCCAGTGGCGCCGGCGAATATTCGTTGATTAATAACGGAATGGTATCGGCTTCGAAGGAGCTGAGAATAAACAATCCATTCTCTCTCTGTTCCATATTAAACAACGGAACATTTGCGAGTCAGAATCTTTCCTTCAGTGCCAACGCGTTTACCAACGCTCCAAACGGAAGAATTCAATCTGATAAAGCCACTTTCGAACTGGGAATTTTTCTGCGGAATCATGGACTATTGAAAGCCAATAACCTAGTGGTTAAGCAGATACCGGCACTTGGCTTAAATCCACAATTTTTTCATCAGCTGGGAATGTTGGATATCAGTGGAACAGCTACGCTCAACTGCGACATGATTAGTGAAGGAACCACAAACATTAGTCAGTTGTTTTTTCCAAGTAGATCTCATTTGTTTGTGAAAGCTCAGACTACGAATATAGGCAGCATCGATGGATCAGTCGGTATTTTGAAAGCGGAAGGTAGTGCAAACGCAAAAATCGGTAATATTCGTGGTTCAGCCGAGTATATCGAGGGCGGAAACGCTAGATTGGCGATAGATAAGTTAGAATCTCGTGCAAAAACATGCGTTATGTCAAATTCAGGCGCAGATGTGTCGATTGGAAGCATGAGCACAGCCATTAGCTCTCTGTTTGCGCAAGGAGGCAATCTTTCCGCCGGAAATATATCGGGGAAATCAGACGCTTATGCGACAGGCGGCAGTAATATGACTCTGCATAATGCTGAAAATTTAAGTCTAGTAACCGACGGAGCAAGTACTGACGTAAAAAATTCCCATCTGAGAAACGCATATCTGCATGGAAACACATCCTTTACGTCCACAAAATCCAACGACATTAATAATTGCGGTAATTTTTACGGTACTGATACGCAAAACGGCGATTTTTATAACTCCGGAAATGCCACATTTAAAGGGAAGACATCCATTGGACAGTTGAATAACCTTGGAACGACCACATCTAGCGGACACCTCTCAGCCGGAAATATCAACAATTCTGGAACGCTTACATCCAGTGGAAGTACAACTGCAAAACATATTCACGTTCACGATTCTGGAAAAACCATACTTGGCGCTACAGGCGCGCACCAAATCGGATCATATACCGGAGCAGGTCTGCTAAAGGTCGAAGGGAAATATACCCCAACATCCAGAGAGGTAACCGGCGCTGTTAGATTAAATGCAAACGTCGACATCGGAGAACTTAATGGTACTGCAACGATCGAAGCGGATCATCAGACTTACAAGGGGATGATTCCCACAAATTTCTACCTGAAAGGAAAGGTAGAGGCTTTTGTGGACTATATGCCTGAGCCAAGTGAAATTCCCAATCATGAAGGCGATTTGGACGTGCATGCAACTCTCGCCAGTAGCTTTCTGAATTCTCGCGATCGAGATTATCGCGATGCCCAGCTTCATTTGAACATGGAAAAACACGATTTTACCAATAGTGCACGTTTTTCGGCCGGAGGATTGGAGGTCAAAAATGCAGGTAAATTTGAGAATCATCATGGCCGAATGAATCTGAGGAAATTTTGCATTATTAAGGCCGAGAATTTTCTAAACGAAGGCCGACCTATTGCAAAAGACAACAGTCGCGCCGTCGATTATGGACCTGTGCATTTTATAATGCCGGCCACGTATTACGAAAAGGATCCGAATACCTACATTCGAGTTGCCGATGGTCCAGTGAAGATTTTCGCTGCCAAAGGAGATATTCGCAACAGCTTCGCCTCTATTATGGCGGCCAACGGTCCAATGCATCTGCGTGCCACTAAAGGAATTGTGGAAAATATTTCCGGAGATCTGATGGCGTTTGGCGAGCATAAATCCATCATCAAAGCCAAAGAATTCATTAACCGAGATTTGCCAGCAATTATTCGCAAGGGAGATGGGTATGCCAGTGGAGGAAGCAGTGGATTTCTCGGATTAAACGATGATAGCTGGAGCATTTATGTCCGATGCATCGACGTTGTCAATCAATCTCCCGGTAGCAATGCGGTCTTTGGTGGTCCTGTTAATATAAAAGGGAGCGTTTTAAACCGGGGATCAACTCTTCAATCTGACGCAGGAATAAACATCAGCGGAAACTTAATTCAGCAGGATCAGCTGGAATTTATAGGCTCCCCAGGAAAAATAAGCGGCTTTTTTAGTTTTTTTGGAAATATACCTAACGGTACGGATTCTAATGTAAATTCAGGCAACAAAGCGTCGATTCATGTGGGGAAAGGCGGTCTTCAGGTAAAAGGCGAGACGCTAAAGGCAGACGGCGGAAAAATCGTTGCGCTGGATGGTGGCAATATCGATATCCAAGCCAAAAAAGCTAGCATTAACGCAGTAAAGCATTCGGCCGCTCCTGAAACTCCGACTACAACCGGCTATAGAGACTATGATCTGAGCGATATTTTACAGAGTCGCTATCATCTTTCCAGCGATAATTTTACGCCTTCTTTCATTAAAAATCTTGGACTTAACGAATGTATTCCGTTCATAGGCTCGAAAGAAGCAGGAGATGTTTCGCTGAACAACGTTACCATTGCGCTGGGTTGTCTAAAACTGCCTCTGGGGGGAATTGGCGATTTTCTGAATAGGCTAGCAGTCAGCAATAAATTAGTATTTGGGGCGCACGCTGCTGGAATACCAGGAAAAAAAGCAATTCCTGATAAGAATTGCCTGTTCTACGACAATTCGCATCTGTTTCTACGAATATCTTCCGCAAAAAGTAAGGAAATCGATGGCATTCAGAAGAACATTAATGTTCACGATATTTATGCCGACAATTCCATACAAATCGAGACCGAAAAATCCATTAAATTGGATGGCGTCGTTATGAAATCCGGAAACGGCAATGTCGTAATTGACGGAAAGCAGGGACTCATCCGATCGACGGGCACTCAGATAATGGCTCCCAACGGAGGGATCTATCTCAGCGCCGCTAAACAAATATATGAAACCATAATCAAAAAAGCCTTTGAGGAACACGTATCCTCCAACTCCGGCTACCACTACGAATGGGTGGAAGATGTTGTGAGACAGGCGTTTATTGCTCAGGACATTAAATTTGCCGGTGGTGAAGCGGAACTGCGGGGAGTCTACATCGACGCCAAAAGATTATATGACGAAACGAAATATATGCTGCTTACTGGAGCCAAAGAAAGACTCTACTACTGGTCCTGGGCCAAGAAAAGCACGCTGTTTTCAAGTCGATCAGTCGGAACTGAAGGTTACAATGATGTTTTTGTGCCAACACTGATTTCCGTCGACCAATTCGTTTCAACGGGTCCACGTAACCTTGAGGGTGTGTCGACATCGGAGGCACTTGCATCTTCCGCTTCGTCATCGGGTACAAAGCAAAACAGTGGGTCAAGGATCATCCTTGAAGGCGTAACTATCCAAGGAAAAACTCCGGAATCGTCATTCATATGTACAAAGGATATCCGGAAAGATCTTCCTTTTGTGGTGGAATCCTACCAGAGAAATTGGGAGCATGGGGCCGGCATTTCCTTTGGCGGCCGCATATGCGTCAATAATCCGTTGGCTAATCTGCAGGGATTTGCCAACGCCCAGAACCAGACCGGTCTTGCAATGGCAATTGGCGGATTGAACGCCGTCGCTAGCGTTATTAATTTGTGCGAGAAAGGCAAAGCAGTAAGCATAGCCTTCGATCTCATAAGTGGAAACGGTAAATCTCTTGGCGATGCAGCCAAAGGCCTAAGCACAGGAGCCATAAAGGCCGCAGGATATGCCTCTCTGGTGAAGATCATTGCCAGCTTTGTCTCTGGTCCGAAATTGAGCATCGGCTCC
>BNWE01000071.1 GCA_025998595.1 Alphaproteobacteria bacterium
CTCTCTTATTAAAATTAACTCGAGATTAACTTCTTTGCGTGGCTTTTTCACTACTTCTTTTGCCCAAATCCGCAAAAACGCTCACTTTTTAGGTCGCTGCTTGATGCACTTCAGTGTTGAATGGGCCGTTGCGATGATGAGCATGGGAATACAGCGCTTATGTATGCCTGTCTTGGTGGTAATTACGATATTGTGCAATTGCTACTGAGCGACAAAGATTCTGATTCCATAAAGTATAATGGAGGAAATGAAACATTGCTTATGCTTGCGTGCGAGGGAGGAAATTTAGAAATAGTAAAGTTATTTGTAAATGACGATAACTTTAAACCAGATGACGATCAGGCCACTCCTCTTATGTATGCCGCTAAAGGTGGGAATCCTGATATTGTGCAATTAATTTTAGACTACAAACCAGATGATTTAAATAAAGTAGATGACATCGGAGGAACCGCATTGATGTTTGCTTGCGAGTTTGGGAAAACGGATGTCGTAAGATTGTTATTGCAGCAAAGCAATATAGATGTAAATGTCATGGACTCTGATGGTTGCTTTGCATTATTTATGTCTTGCGGATATGGCAATATTCCATTTGAAATAAGCGATATGCTTTTAAAGCGTGCCGATATTGATATTAATAAAGCTGCTAAAAGTTATAATAAAAAAACACCGCTAATGGAAGCCTGTGATTGCGGTAGATTAGATATCGTCAAGCTTTTATTATCCAATCCAAAAATAAGAAAGGTCAACAGAACAGATAAAAAAGGATCTACCGCATTCATGTACGCCTGTAGCAGTAGCAATGTCGAGCTTGTTCAGTATTTTTTGAGTAATAAAAAAATTGATATAAATAAGGTCAATAAAGATGGAGATACCGCTTTAACGAATGCTAGCGCAGAAGTCGTTGAATTATTATTAAGGCAAAAAGACATCAAAGTTGATAGCGGGCTTCTTTTGCATTGTTGCAAGAGTCCGACTTATTGTCGAAATACGGACAGCGAAAATGAAAAAACAGCAAAAGCAGTAAAGCTTTTGCTACAACTGCCAGGACATAGTTTCGATGTTAACCAAATTTTTGATGGAGGAGGACATGATCGAACTCCACTAATGTTTGCATGTGAAAGTAATAATCTTGAACTTGTAAGAATACTGTTGGAACAAAAGGATATTGACATAAACAAAACCGCAACTGATGATCTTGGCGATGTAAATGCCTTTATGCATGCGTGCCATATGGGCAACACAGAAATTGTTAAGCTGTTATTGCAGCGTGAAGATCTCAATACAGAACAGATAAGTTTCGATGATGGGTATACGGCATTAGAACTCGCAAGGAACAGAGAAATTGTCGAATTGCTAATCAATTCTAAAAAGTTTAATTTTAGAAAAGATCGTCATTACTATTTTGAAGATCAGCGAACAACAATTTATTTTCTTGAGAAGAATGGAGTTGATATTAACGCTTCGTTTGAAGCTAATGCTTGGGGGACTTATCGCAAAGACATTCCATTGGTAGTTGCCTGCGATGAAAATTGGCGAGAAGTGATAAAATATCTCCTTCGTAGAGAAGATATCGATGTTAATGCGGTAACCAAATATGGCAACAGCGCTTTTTTGGAAGCAGTGAATTCTAGAAATATATCATGCGCGAAACTACTGTTGCAACGGAAGGAGTTAGACTTAAAACAAGTTAATCATGAAGGAAAAAATGCATTAATGTTGGCTTGCAAAAAACCATCATTTGATATTGTAAAAGTACTTATCGATAAAAATATTTTCGATATAAATGCCCAAGATAAAGATGGTAATACTGCTTTGATGTATGCCTGTGAGTCCTGGGACGTCGATACTGTCAATCTTTTGCTGGCTCAAGAAAACATAGATGTGAATGTCAGTAATAAAGATGGAGAAACAGCTTTTACGAAAGCCGAGAAAAATGGAACAGTGAGCGTTAGAAAAGCACTTCTAAAATATAGTTCCGCAGCGTAAGAAAAATTTAGGCTAAACGATCATCCATTGGCAGACAGACTGGAGTCTGTTAAGAATTATATGGAAGACTTATGTTATGAGGTGTAGAAAACTATGGAAGAGAAAAACGATGAAACTAAGCGTCTAATTTCTAGAATCAGCAGTGCGATATCATGGCATGAAAACTCGCATAGGGAGATTGGCTATTATGAAGCTGATGGTTATGCAAATGAATTAGATCAAACTCGTGAAGATATCATGTTTTTGTCAAACAATTTTCCCGATGAGGCCAAAAAATTAATGCAAGATCTCATTGAAATACAAGATAGTGTCTTCGAAAGATCAGACGATAGCAATGGATCCATTGGAGATGCTTTCATACGGTGCGTTGAAGATTTGGGAAAGATTTTTTCGAAATTATCCGTTGATATAAACGAGGTCGTTGAAGTTGTCTATGACCTCTTCATTTACAATGACTACGGAGTAACAGATGACGTGATTTCTAATTTCAAAGATGCTTTAAAAGAGGAGGGGCTAAATTTACTAAAAGAAAAATTCATGAAATCTATTTCTTCTAAAAAAAATGGAGATTATAATGACACAATTAAGCGTGGTTTGAGAGAAATAGCCGACTGTAGAAATGATGTCGACGAATATATCCAAGCGTGCTCATTTGCAACGGAAATTCATCAGCATGATCATCTTGACATCGCAAGACGTCTGATTGATCACGGTCGATACGACGAAGCTTTGGAATGGCTAAACAAGATGGAGCATCCGATACCGTCATGGCAACATGATTATTCGCGACTAAAGATCGACGCCCTAATGCATTTAGGAAAATGTGAAGAAGCACAGCAGGAACGTATTGCTTGGTTTAATTGCGGTCTAAATCATGATTTATATGAAGAAATATTGAAATATGCGGATGATGATTTCAAAAACAAATTCCTGGAGCAAACGATTGAAAGGGCACTTGTCTATAACAACATGTGGACGGCAATGGATTTTCTTATAAAACTCGGCGAAACCAACAAATGCGCACAGCTTGTTTTTCTCAAAGAAGAGACGATGAATTGTGGCAATAGTTATATAGTTGGGCTAATCAGACCATTTGCTGCAGCATTGAGAAAAACTGAGCCTTTAGCTTCTACAATTTTATATCGCAAACTTTTGGAAAATGTGCTGGATAAAGTGGCGTCAAAATATTATCAATACGCAGCAGAAGATCTCATCGCTTGCCATGAATTAAGCTCTCAAATAACAGACTTTGGAGAGCGCAAAAATCACGACGAATACTTTAAGGAAATTCAAGAGAAACACAAGAAGAAACGCACATTCTGGAGTACATTTAACCCACTGATTGAAAAAAAGTTGAGATTAAAGTAGTCTGATCATGTTTTCTGACAACATACGGAATATCATTTTCTTCGCACCAGCTCTGCGCAATGTCGATATATGCCTGATGACGAAACTCGTAATAATCGGCCTCAAGGCCATTTTGAAACAGGACATCTTTAAAATAGCGGAATGCTCCTTTACCATCCAATGCGAAAAAGAGTTTATTCTGCTTCTCAGCATCTTCGACAGATTCCGCGAAATCGGACATAATGCTGTATTCGTGGATATCGTATTTACTGGGTATTCGTAGCTGTTAGCGACGGAATTGCCGTTTTCTTAACTTCGACCGGATACAAAGTTTTACATCTTTTTTTAACTTCTCATAGTTTATAATGGAAAAATGTAATGATGAGATGGTTTTGTGAAAAATCTTTTTTTAATTTTATTGTTTTTCCTCTGTGGTTGTTCTCAGATGGAGAATGTAGCCGAAAATGATCCCAATAGTATTGTTGCCCGTCACAAGGCGTATGTTCGTCTCATCGAGTTACTGGAGCAAAGTGCAAAAAACGGAATGTCAAAAGAGCAGATGAATAAGATTCTCCATACTTTTGAAAGTGATTTTCTTGGCGTAGGAATTACAGAAAGCAAACCATTCATGCAGTGCGTAAAAGCATATCAGGATCTTTCGCAACTCATAAAAAGTTGGCCAAAAGAAAACGCAGAGTACGAAGGTGTCGTTAATGCTGTCGAACGGATGCAAGAACAGCTTCTGAAAGATTTAAAAGTGCTGAAAACAATTGCATTTAGTGACGATGATGGAAAATATGCGGTCAGCGATTTCTTGCAGTGTGTCTATGTGGATTACTTCTCACAAATTTTTTCTTATCACCCAGATTTTTTTGATAAACGCATCGCCGAATCCATCAGAAAAGAAGCATTCTCTCCAGCTATTGCTTTTGCGTTATACGCAAAGTTATTCGATTCAAAGTCTTGGAAGTATGAAACTCCGGAGGTAATAGTCTTGTCCGGCAATAATTTTTCAGGACACATATTATTGGTCGCTCCACCTGGATGTTGTTGTAATCTGGATGTTTATACATTTTATGTCAATAAAAATGGAAGTATTGAAAAAATTTACAGAAAAGACTACGGCAACTCTCCCGATGGAAACTGCTTTGGAATACATGATGTCAGAAAGTATTACTACAAATGGAACCCGAACAAGGGGACAATTACGTTTTTGTTTCAGTCTTTGGATGATGATGACGAAAAAGATTTCAAATTTATTCCAGAAAAAAAGCAGTGGATTCTTCATGAATCGCGAAAAGTGCCTTAAATCCTCCATCAAGCGCCAATATCCATCGTATATTGCCACAAATTATCTGCACCATCAATCGGTTCGTAGAATTTAGAAATTCTGCTATTTCTGATAGAAAACTCTCCAAATTTTAGTCTGCCATATTTTCTATATCCCATCCGCCACCACTCTGCCATTTATAAAGCACATCTCAGCAACTCATTGAAAACACATCGAAAATCCGCAAGCGGAACAAGTGATTTTCACTTTCCCGCCCTGAAACGACCGCTACTCCAGAGCTTTTGGTCGAACTTTTGCACACGAGTTTTTAGCTAAATTTTAGAAAACGCCTCAGGCAGAGGGCTTAGATGGCATTTGGGAGATGATTCTCCAGTTCCGCTCGTTTGGAGAATAATCGGAGATTTGGAGAGAAAATTGCGTTGACGAGCTCAAAATGTCATGCATTTTGCATTAATTTAAAACACACTCAAGGCCGCGAAAGCCTCAGGGACAGAGGACTTGAGGGATGTATTGTCTTTGATTAAAATGTAAAATTCTCTAGCCATACAGACAACCTGGTGGAGTTGACGTACCCATTTACGAACTCATTCACCAGTTCCGCTTGCTGACTTTCACTTAATATACAACGACTTATGAAAAACTCAAAAATGGGGTGACGTGCACTATCTTGACGTACCTTTCTCACGAACTCATGGAATCTCTTGTTCCGCTTCGCGATTTTTATCGTATTTTCAATGGATTACCAAAAGTTTGCTTAAAAAATAGCGACTGCTAAGCGAACGTCCAACAAAAACGAATTGATTTTATTGACAAATTGGAGGTGGCTATGCTACAATACGCAGCGTATAATAAGAAAGTGGTTTTTATAAAATATTTTAGAGGGGATTGAGCGTGAAAACCGAAGAAAAAATCGACTTGTTGTCGCCGTGTTCGGACTACATTTTCAAAAATATTTTCGCGAAAGCGTCTCATAAACGAGCGTTAATCAGCCTTCTGAACGCCATTCTTGATGGAAATCCTATTATTCGAGACATAACGATCGAAAATCCGGAAATACCAAAAGATTTACCAAAAGGTAAGTCTATCCGTTTGGATATCAGAGCGACTACTGATAATTCAACAAAACTTGGAATCGAGATGCAGTGCTTCGACGATGGACGCATCATTAATCGTTCAGCTTTTTATCAGTCAAGAACGATGCCGGAAGGATTAAAAGAAGGTCAGGAATTCGATCAGTTGCCCAATATGATCTCGATTTGGCTTGCAAATTATGATGAGACAAAGCGAAAATACCACACACATGAAGCATTGTACACGTTTAAGGAAACTCCTCTTGATCCGCCTGAAGTCGCCACAGATAAATTCCGAACTTTCATAATCGAATTGAAAAAAGTAGATATAAAGCACACGCACATTTCGGATATGTTTAAGGTGTGGGTATACTTTTTACGCAATCCTCAGGAGATTCCAGCTGAATTTTTAACAATACCAGAAGTGGAGGAAGCTATGAATGAACTAAAAAACGTAAGCCAAGATCCAGAAAAGAGACGCATATATGAAGAGCGTGTCAGATGGCAAGATGACGAGATTAATGCTCGCGCTCATGCTAGGAATGAGGGGATAAGAGAAGGTAGAATGGAAGGCAGAATGGAAGGCAGAATGGAAGAAAAAAAGGAAATGGCTCGTAGCGCAGTTGCAATGAACTTGCCGTTGGAGCAGGTATCGCAATTGACTGGCCTTTCACCTTCTGAGATTCAATCATTGAGCTAGCATTGATCGGCTATTTCACAAACATCGCCTCCTGATCTTTCCACAGTATCGGGAATTTTTTGTTCGTGATATCTTGAACTGACAGATGATTTGGAGCGTAACCATCCATAATGAGCCTTTTGATTTTTGGGCTGAGATTGTTCGTGGACATTATTGAACGCACATATCTCGGAGAAATTTTGTTAGCGTCGCAGAATTCTTTGAGCGTTGCTTCAGGACATTTTTCCAGCTGGCTTTCGAGCCATTGGGCTTTTGCTAGCAATCTTGAAAATTGCGTGTTGACGCGTTGATCGCCAGGCTTTCTGACGATGGCTCGACGACCTTTACGAATGCTTACTTTTATCGGGATAAAAACTTCTTGGTTCATTTCAAGCCATCATCACTTTAATCTACGCCGCCAGCTCTATCAGAA
>BNWE01000072.1 GCA_025998595.1 Alphaproteobacteria bacterium
GTTCCGCTGATAATCGATCCATCTTTCCAAATGGCGAATCCACATTTTGTTCCAAGATCCAATGCCAAAATATTCATTTCCAATTACCATATGCTCTCATAAATATCTATTCAGTGTTCGCAGGATTTTATCTAAAGCCACACGCAAACATAAGTCTTAATGTTCAGTTAATTTTTATTAGTATTTTGATAACATTTGTCTGTGTTCTCGGCGTTTGCCGATTTTTTGTTTTAATAAATTGGAGGATCTTATGCTTAAAAAAATATCCCAGGAATCAAAGGAAGATGCGTTATCAAAGCTTGAAGTAGACGCATCGAATCTGCTTCGCACAGCGAAAGAAGTTTGTAAAATCTTCTCGAATCCGCAGAACGCGCAAGCATGCAACGAAGAATTACTTATCGTTTCAATAGTAGAACAAACTGCCTTTGCAAACGGCATTGAAATTATAAGCGGTCGCGCTCACCTGCAACTCGCTATTTTCGAAATTCTTTGCGAGCATTATAAAGAACATTATTTTGAAACTGAAACATCATTTCTGAATACAAAACAAATAATCAAATTATTAATCAAAAATAAGGCTACGAAGTGGACTATCGAAACAGAACTTAACCCAATTCAGATTATTCAGGCGATTGATAAGATCAAACTATCTGCGTTTAAAAAACTCAACAAAGAAATAATCGTATCTAAAAAATGGAAGGAATATGCTATTAGCCCAAATGTTATAGTCAAAAAAGGAGGCATATAGAAGCAAGCGACTATAACATTTTTCCAAAAGCTATAACATTTTTGGGAGGCCCTCATTTATCAAGGGCGATTTTGGCCGAAAAGCTATAACATTTTTTGAGAAACGATATAACCATTTTTGAGGCTGTTCCATACTTGCTCTCGTTAGCGAGGTAATGGGTTGAATGACTGAATATATGAGTAAGGAAATAATGTCGAGGATTCATACTTATGCAAGAAAGCTGTGTAAGTTGAAGTCGCTGCATTTTATGGATCATGAAGATATTCAGCAGGAGTTGTTATGTGAACTGATTTCGAGCGCAAAGGCCTATGATCAAAGCAAAGGCGATTTTTTGCATTTTGCAAATGTTGTTTTGCAGAAGAAATATCTCATGTTGATCGAGAAATACAATCGTGAGAAAAGAGGAGCAAAAGCTCTAATTTTTGAGTATGACGATGAGCATTTCCAATCGCAGAATATTTCCTTAGACAGAATTTTGGAAGCTATTGATTTGGAAAAACTGATATCGCGACTTCCCAACAGATATCGCGATGTAATCAATTTATTTCTGAACCACAGTGTCTTCGAAATTTTAGATATGACTGGTCGTTACAGATCTTCTGTGTATGCCGACATAAAACGCGCCAAAGACATGGCAAAATTCATCAGCTCATTGGGCGAAAAATATCTCGCTAACGGTTTTTTCAATAGTGGAGTAAATATGAAAAATTTAGCGGTACTGGAAACTTTAAGCGCAAAGGAAATTAGCGCGTTGGACGTGTACGATCTCATGGATCTACATGACCAAATTACAAAATTAACAAGTCATGCAAAAGAGTTGAAAGAAAAACTGGACGATGGATTGAACCTACGTTTTGCGGAATCTGTAAAAAACAATCTGCGAATGGAAAACAAAGATACGGGCACAACGAGATTTTTCGATGGTGCTTTTCAAATAGTTGCAGAGGTTCCGAAAAAGGTTACTTGGGATAACGAAAAAATGGAGGAGCTAGTAAAACGTATTTCAAACGAGCAAAGAAAATCGTTTGTAAAAGTCGTTTATTCGATAGAGGAACGGAAATATTCTGCACTGCCTTATGAGTATCAGGAGTTGTTTATGGAAGCACGAACAATTACTCCTGGAAAAACGAAATTCCAGATTACGATTGGGGAATAAAAAACATGAAAATCATAACGGCAGAAGAAAGATTAAAACAGCAGACCGGAGTAAAGATGGCAATCTTTGGGCAGTACGGCGTTGGAAAAACGTCGCTTCTAAAAACGCTAGACGAACCCACGATTTGTCTGGATTTTGAGGCTGGATTGCTGGCAGTTAAAGAGTGGCCTGGCGACTCAATTACTGTGCGAACTTGGGAGGAAGCGCGTGACATAGCATGTCTGGTTGGCGGAGCAAACCCAGCATTAAAGGCGAGTTCAGCTTATAGTCAGAAGCATTTTGATGCAGTAAAAACCAAGTACAAAGATGCCGATTTTTCGAAGTATGAATGCATATTTATTGACAGCATCACCATCGCGTCTAAGTTGTGTCTTGGCTGGTGCAAATCTCAGCCGGAAGCAGTTTCAGAAAAATCTGGAAAGCAGGATGTTCGGTCAGCATACGGACTTTTAGCATCGGAAATGAGTGCTTGGTTGAATCAATTCCAACACGTGCCAGACAAGGACATTATTATTGTCGGATTGCTAGAGCAAAAAACTGACGACTTCAATCGCACGACTTGGACTCCGCAAATCGAAGGCGTAAAAACTGCAAATGAAATTCCAGGAATTTTAGACGAGGTAATTTCTATGGTTGCCATGAAAGGCGAATCCGAAAAACTGATTAGAAAGTTTGTGTGTCATACGCTGAACACAAATGGCTATCCAGCGAAAGATCGCAGCGGTCGTCTGAATGAAATTGAAGAGGCGCATCTTGGAAAGTTGCTGAACAAAATTAAAGGCAAGAAATAAAAGAGGAGAATCAAAATGGACTTTAATACAGCAGAATTACAGACGGAATTTGGATTGATTCCAGCAGGGACGATTGCAAAAGCAATATTGGTCGTAAAACCAGGAAGCGATTTTTCTGACCCGTTTTTAACCAGAAGTAAAAACAGCGATTCCGCATATTTGGATTGTGAATTCATAATTCTCGAAGGTCAATATGCCAAAAGAAAAATCTTCGACAAGATAGGAATCAATGGCAGTGATGCTTGGATCAACATGGGCAAATCGCGAATCCGTGCGATTCTTGAATCAGCCAAAAACGTCAATCCGAAAGATATGTCTGAAAACGCAATGGCAGCCAGAAGAATAAATTCATTCGGTGAATTGGATGGACTGGAGGTTGTAATCAAAATCGGCATCGAAAGCGACAAAAGCGGCACACACAAAGACAAGAACAAGGTCGTATCGATTATTACTCCGGATCACCAAATGTACAAAAATTATAAGAATAATTCCGGCTACATTCCTTGGGGTATATGAGCTGATGTGTGATGGGGAAGTAAGAATGTGGCGTGCGATCATAAAAAGAGCAATAGCAGATGTGATCGACAGTAACGTGAGGGAACGCGAAAGAAAAGAAGCCTTCGACTGGATTTGTCAAGGAGGTCGCTATTTCGAGCGCGCGTGCGATTGTGCAAACGTTACGCCAAATGCCGTGAGAATGGAATTATTGAAAAAAAGAATATGTAAAGCAAACAGAAATACTTAACTAGAAAGGACAAAAAAAATGACTACAGATGCTGCGCTTTTAAAGCGCAAAGCCCTTGCTCTATTCAATTTCGTGAGTATGAAGCAAGAAAACGATAAGCGCATAGGAGATCTTACAATCGGAGATTTTCTTGAAATGTGTGGATTTATAGCAGAATTGGAGGACAACGATGAAAACGATTAACGATAGAGGCGAACTTAAAATATTTAAAACCAAAAAAGGAGAGCAATAATGGACAACTTAGAAATATTCAACAACGCAGAATTTGGAAATATTCGCGCAACAGAAATTGAGAGGAAATCTTACGCAGTTGGCGTAGATGTTGCTCGCGCACTGGATTATGCAAAACCAAGTCAGGCAGTTATTGACCACTGCAAGGGTATCCGTAAGTTGGGGATACCCTCTTTCAACCAATACGGCGCTGAGGTCATTCAAGAAACAAACGTAATTCCTGAAAGTGATATTTACCGCTTAATCATCAAGGCCGCTGATCAAAGTCGCTGCCATTGATTCCTATCTTGTCGAAGATTCTTTTTTTGGCATATTGACCTTCGAGAATTATGAATTCGCAATCTAAATATGCGGAATCGCTGTTTTTACTTCTGGTTAAAAACGGGTCAGAAAAATCACTTCCTGGTTTTACAACCAATATTGCTTTTGCAATTGTCCCTGCTGGAATCAATCCAAATTCCGTCTGTAATTCTGCTGTATTAAAGTCCATTTTTGTTCTCCTCTTTTATTTCTTGCCTTTAATTTTGTTCAGTAACTTTCCGAGATGTGCATCTTCAATTTCGTTCAAATTTCCACTGCGATCTTTCGCAGGATATTTATTTTCATTCAATGTGTGACATACAAATTTACGTTCCTGTTTTCCAAATTCATCCGTCATGGGAACCATAGATATGACTTCGTCTAGAACTCCTGGGATTTCCGATGTGGTTTTCGATCCTTCGATTTGCGGAACCCATGTGGTTTGGTTGAAGTTATCGGTTCTCTGTTCCAGAAGTCCGACGATGATCACATCTTTGTTTGGAATATGCTGAAACTGATTTAACCAAACACTCATTTCTGAAGCCAGTAATCCATACGCTGCTCTTGTATCTGGCTTACCGGATTTTTCCGAAATGGCTTCCGGCTGGGATTTACACCAGCCGAGACACAACCTGGAAGCTATGGTAATACTATCCACAAAAATGCATTTGTACTTCGATAAATCGCACTCTCTGTACTTTGCTTTCGCCATCTCAAAATGCCTTTGGCCGTAGGCTGAATTTGCTTTCAACGCTGGATTCGCTCCTCCAATTAGACACGCAATATCACGTGCTTCTTCCCAAGTTCGTACAGCGATCGAGTCTCCACCCCAAGCTTGTACCGCAAGCAACCCAGCCTCAAAATCCAGACAAATCGTCGGTTCATCGATGGTTTTGAGAAGAGACGTTTTGCCGATGCCGCACTGTCCGAAGATTGCTATTTTCGCTCCGGTCTGCTCCCTCAATCTTTCTTCTGCTGTTATGATTTTCATGTTTTTTATTCCCCAATCGTAATCTGAAATTTCGTTTTTCCTGGAGTAATTGTTCGAGCTTCTTTAAACAACTCCTGATACTCATAAGGCAGCGCAGAATATTTCCGTTCCTCTATTGAATAAACGACTTTTACAAATGCTCTCCGTCTATCTTCTGGAATGCGTTTTACTAGTTCCTCCATTTTTTCATTGTCCCAAGTGACTTTTTTCGGAACATCTGCAATGATTTGAAAAGCACCATCGAAAAATCTCGTTGTGCCAGTATCTTTATTTTCTCTTCGCAAACTGTCTTTCACTGATTCCGAAAAACGCAAATTCAAACCGTCATCGAGTTTTTCTTTCAACTCTTTTGCATGGCTTGTTAGTTTCGTAACTTGCTCATGCAGATCCATAAGATCATGTACGTCAAGTGCACCAATTTCCTTCGCACTTAAAGTTTCGAGTACTGCTAAATTGCTCATATTACCTCCACTACAAAAAAAACGATTTTGGCGATGCCAATTTCGAGAACGCTCAACGATTTTCAGAATTACCTTGAACCTCGCGTACAAAGTCGCTCTGTTTACATTCAAAATTCTGGAAATATCCTGCATGGAATATCTGCGTAACAATTCACAAAGAGTTCGCTGATTCGGTGATAGAAAAAAGAGAATATGATTAAGATCCGTAATCTCAATTATTCTATCGACATGTATCGTTTCTCCATGATTACTATGTAGGTCTTCCACGAATTCTTCGGAAACGGAATTCCCACCACGTTTCAAACAAGAATTCATCGCTAAAAGTTTGTTCGAACGTTTCTGTATTACCGCTTCCAAAAAATTATGGAGGCTTCCAAGATTTGAATTGTAATTTTTGATGCTGTTGATAGCGTGAAGCATAAGCTCCTGCTCAATGTCATCCACATCCATCGAACGCAGGATTCTCATTTGAAAAAGTTTCCTTGCGTATACATGAACTATGGAAATCAACCTCTCATCAAAACCGTCGTAGCTGTTACTCATAAACCTTCGCCCACTAAACATGCGATTATTGTGAGCGAAGTGGAACGAAAAAACCCCTCCCCGTTAAAAGAAAGTCCCTACCCATAAGAAGAAAAAAAAGCAATAAAAACAACGCTGTCAAAATAGTTCCCATGCCTTCTTAAAAAAAGTCCCTACCTATAGCTCTTTTCAGCCTAATTTTACGTGAGCGGGATTTAATCGATATCCCTTCCAACGAACAGTTTCGATAATATCATTTTCTGACACGCCAAATTTTTCAGTTAGGATTTTTCTAAGAACTCGGATTGGTTTTTCTATCTGCGTTTCTTTGTTATTAACATCTCTATTTTTTGAAACTCCCCTTAATATAAGTTCGTCGCCGTTTAAATAAAGTTTTGAGGAACGATTCATTACATGTGAATTAAAATGCTGTTCCACCAATATTTCCAGGATAGCGTATCGTAGTGTTATCCTCCCATTCTTGCCTATCTTGTTCGCAACCTTAATGCCGTTAATGAAAGCGCCGTCCTCTTTCATTACAATAAAGAACAAATTTGAATTTTCTTGAGTACAATGATCCTCAAGAAATTTTCGTATGCTCCGAGAGATGGCATCCAATATTTCGGCAACCAAAGTCAACAATTTATTTTCCACGGGTCGGTTATAAACCTTACGCTTTAGCGTGAACTGTTTTAACAACATATTTCATAGCTATCGCTTGATAATAGTTGTCTAAAAATAAGAGAACATGTAGCGAGGCTTTTAGCC
>BNWE01000073.1 GCA_025998595.1 Alphaproteobacteria bacterium
CCGACTCCGAAAGCACCACCAACGCTTTTGCAAAAATATTCGGTCGCAGCAATTCTCCAGGAAAAATTTCAAATGATTCCGTGTTCCAAGCATATCTCACATGCACCAAAACGCTGCCGCGATTGACAGCGTCTATTGGAGCATCGTCAAGATTTGCAAAATCCAATCTATAGGTATCGATATTTTTTGCAGCATTAAGTGGTTGCACCACATGCGTTTTCTGAGTAGCGCGCGTGCGGCACGCACTATCCGGCGAAGCGCTGGACATCAAGGTGATTTTCGCTTTCACATTCACATCGATCATATTGCTGGCCACAACTTCTACGGTATCTGTCAGCATTCGAATGTCTTCGCGCATCATGTATGCCGTAACTTTTTCCAGAAGATCGGCCGAGACAGCGCTGCCGTTTTCCTTCGATAGAATCAAAATGCGCACACGTCCGGGTTGTGGAGAATCGGCTTTGGCTTCTTTTACTCGCTGGTCGAAATTTATATGCCAACGTGACGTTGGATCCGATAATGATAAATCGCCTGTGGTGCAACCACTCGCTCGACTCCATAAAACGCCGCAAGATTATCCAAATCCGAACCAATTGCAAAAGCCAACAAATTCGCTTTGGCAGCCTGATTGATTCGGCTTCTCAATAACAACTCACGATACGCAGCAACTTCCATCAATTTTATAACCGGATCGCTTTCAAGATATGCAGAAAATTCTTGATCCAAAGATATGAGCGTTTCTTTCATGCGCTGCAATATTTCGCTGAATGTCATTTCTTCTATAATTTTCGGCGCTTGCAATTCGCTTAGATTCATACTCATATCACAAGTCCTTCCAGAGTTATTTTCTGTTCGTTGAGTAAATAAATGCCATTCAGAGATACTGAAATATGAGCCCCTTTGATTTCTGTAATTGTGATTTTCTCAAGTTTTAGTCTTGGCTCCCATTTTTGCAGAGCATCGGCAATTGCAGCATAAATTTGCGGAAATAGCTCTTTGTTGATTGGCTTGTCGACCAGATCAAACAGTCGTGAACCGTATTCCCTTTTCATAACACGACTACCTATGGGTGTACTCAGAATATCAACGATGGATTGCTTCAAATGATCGAGATCGTTCAAATATTTTCCCGTTTCACGACTCATGCCTTTCATTCGTTTTTACATCCCTCCCATACATTTGCAGAAAGGAGGACTCGAACTCAAACTTGTGGAAGTCAGCAAAATATTACTATTGGACATATCAATTGACGACGCTCCGCAAGATAGTTGAATTCCAGATGACGATAGTGTAATGCTTGAATTTTCAGATGAAATTTCGATCTGATTATTGTCGATGGTAATTGAAGCATTGCCAGATTTTAATTGCATATTTCCATCATGCACATATATATATGTGTCGTTTGTTTTTAGCTCGATGCCATTTTCAAACGATGCCTCAAGCTTTTTTCTCCATTTGCTTTTATATCGGCTTTTGCATTAAACGAAATGTCGTTTTCATTTTCCGGCGCATCATACGTATTATAATGTATGGATCGTAACACCACGCTTTGAGAAAGTTCGCCAAAAGGAGACAGCACAACAACCTGTTCGCCAACTGAAATTGGAATCCAGCAACTTGTATCCCCAGCTGTAGAAACAATTGGTAACCAGTTGGTTTTGACTTTCCCAATTTCGACTTTGACTTGCGCGTCGTTTACTTCAGAAATTTTTCCGATTCGAATTAAATTTGCAACACGACGAAACAAATCGGAAAATGCAAAACTAGACTGCATGATGATCGTCTCCATTAATTACGATTGTATGCGCTGGAATTTGATCATTGCCCCAAACGGATTCGCCGATGTGCCATTCGTGCGTCCATTCAATTAGCCAACAAGAACAAACATCGAAATCCGGATGAAATTCATCTTTTGAAATTGATGAAATTACCGCCGGAGAAATTTCCTGTCCAAAAGAATTTAAATGAGCAACATTTGCAATTTTACATGCTAAATTTTGCACGATAAATTCTGCGTCGTCGATTGTTGAGTCGACTATAACTCGTGCTTCTACATGAGCAACCAGTGAAAGTTGTCCGGTTGCCGGATCGTGGCCAGCTGAGTAATTTGTAATGCCAAGAAAAACGACCGGCGCGTCTAGCTCCTCGCGACCTTTTGCATACGAAATGCAGTTTTTTATTTCTGGAATTTTCTGCAATATTTCATTTGTGATTGCGTCTAAAATAAATTTCATAGCGCACCTGTGATAAATCGCAATTCATGAAAAAAATATTTTTCAAATATCGCCGATGCCTCCGCATCGATCATTTTTTCGATTATTTGCGTGGCTTCGTTGTAAATCGGCAGCCACATTTCTTTTATGGGGAGTCGTTTTTTCGTCGTGCGCTTGAATGCACTTGCGTGACCAGTTTTTGGCATAGTGGCCACAAATGCTTTTTCAAATGAATGCTTTCCGGCAGCCACCCCATCAAATGTCTGTCGTAAATTTCCCAAATCACGAGCTCGAATGGAAACAACGTCTGCTAGAATTTTCGCCTGTAAATTTGCAGTACTGGCTTTAACAACGCGAATTCTATCGTTGATGATTTTCAGCTTTACTAATTTTTCTTTAGCGATCCGCCTAGAGCAATTGCTTTTTACCCAAGCTGCTGTTTTGTTCAACGCACGCATTGCCGCCGTTGCCACTTGATCCGGAAGTGCATTTATACTGCGTGTGATTTTTTCGATTGATTCGGCAGCACTAATTGAATATTCGCCCATGATTATTTCTCCACAAAAATCGTTCCAATCAGACCAGTTACTAAAAAATGGGTAATAGCTTTTTGCTCGTCTCTCTTCCAGACTTTTGGACAAAAATGTCCGAAAGTTCTCATTACACCAAAATTGTTTTCCGAAATCTCAGAAGCCAATTATTGGTCGTACAATTTTGACCGACCAATAATCTGCCTCTGTTTCCAGCAAAATCATACTTATTCATTGTTTTCTATTCCTTTCAAAATCGCATTAA
Source organism: Alphaproteobacteria bacterium (assembly GCA_025998595.1). The sequence continues at coordinate 3,009 of BNWE01000073.1, forward strand.
ATTTCCATGCTAAATTCGATGCGTCAAGCAAAGGCTCTTCGTGAATTTTATACTTTTTTGTGCCGACAAAAATTGTGTCTCCAATCTTCGGTTTTACATCGGAAGCTTTCACGGAAAATTCGGCAACTTGCCCAATGACTTGGGAGCTGCCGACTTCGTAGACGCTTTCAGGCTCTTTGAGCAATGCAATAATTGGAAATGATGAAGCATTTGTAGGTTTGAAAATTACTTCAATGCCCAAATGTTCAAAGACATCATGGAGTGCGTTTTCAAATGCTTCTTTTACCATATCTTACCTTATGCCGCGGTGAGTTTTACCAAAATTCCTGGACGCAAACACAGCGGCAACGGATTGCTTTGAGTATGCAAATCAGTTCCGCGATCAAATTTTCGTGGGCATTGCTTTGCATAAAGAGGCAACCCCAGCGTGTTCACAGTCTCGTTAAAATCTGCCGGCGCAAAATACGTAACAAAACTTTCGGTTGTGCCAATAGGAAAACAATGGCCTTCGCCTTCTGCAATGAATCTGCGCACACTTCCGTTGTGATCCGTTGCCTGTCCGCGATATTCCTCGAAAGTAATGCCACCAAAAGTAAATCCTTTACGCATGTCCTCTCGTAGAGCGGCTCCGTCCTGCCAACGATCATAGGCTTCCTTCACATTTTTGTGAGATGTGAGCGCGTCGAAAAACTCTGCGGAAACCAAGCAATGAATACCGCTCATGAATTCGCCGCGCAGATTGTCTTCGACGTGACGCACGACTTCCAAGCATTTTCTCTTTACATCCGTTGTGGTTGTTCCAAGTGCAAAGCTAACGACTTTCGGTGCAATTTCAAACTCATCGTACAAGTTGTAGAGCATGGAGCCATCGGAATCCAAAATGTAGCCTTTAAGTGCGCCCATTCTCAAATGCTCAAGCGTTATTGCATGCTTATTTCGCATAGTTTGCAAATGATCCGTGACGACATTGGCCATCGCCTGAAGTTCTGTTTCGCTTCCGAAAGCTCGAATGCCCTGCACCTCTTCCGGCAAAATGACATCGTCATGGGGAATGTGCGGAATCGTAAATGAACGCATTTTGCGTTTGCCCTGCGTACCAAGAGTTGCAGGACTTCCTGGCATTTGCGTCGGCAGCAGATTCAACACGCCGTTTTTTTCCTCCACACAAATATTTCTCGTGCGAACGGATTTTTGCGGAAACAACTTCAGCGCCTCCAGTTTTCCGTAGGAATTTGGCAGTATATTTATGGATGCAGTCAGCGCTGCCATATCAAACGCGCCGCTTTCAAATGGATTGTTCATGTTTTTCTCCTCAAGCTGATATTCTGATTACAATGCCATGCGCCTCTAAATCTTTTTTGATTTTCTTTTTCTGATTTGCAGTTGCGCCATCAGGAAATACAACTGCTCCACTCGCAACAATTGCATCACGCGCAATCATCAAAGATTTTTTTACTCCGTCGGTTGCGTCTACATCCTCTAAAAGAACACCAGCCGCTGTTTCGCTTCCGTCCAACACCTCATTTTGTGCTCCAGTTGTCAGATGTACGATTTTCACTTCATCCGTTGCTGTTTTTATTCCAACAATGGTTCCGAATTTTAGATTTTGTCCAGAAGCGACTGTCACAACTTCGCGACAGTAGTTTTTATCTGCCTCGTATTTGAGTAGATCGCCCAAGGTTTTGTTTTCTACGATAGCCATTTTCTTATCTCCCTAGTCTAGCTTTTGCAGCAGAAATCACTGGATTTTCAGCTGTTTTTTCCTGATGGTACACAGTACTCATGATTTCGTTCTGAGTACTCACAGATGCCAACAATTTTTCCTTCACTTGATCCGGCGTTAATTGCTGCTCAATGAACTCAGACATTTTGTTTTCGGCATGAGCCAATTTGCAGAGTTTGGAAATTTCCAAAACTTCCGCTTTGTATACTTCAACATCTTCTGTCATGTTTTTTCCTCCTCTATTGAAAACATTATTATGTCCAGCTTTAAGCTGGCGAACATCACAAACCTCATCTGCCAAACCAAGCGAAAGCGAATCCGCGCCAAAATATGTCGCTGCTTGAGTAGCTTTGACCTGAGCCGATGAGACGTTTCTATTTCTTGCGACCACCGCAACAAACATTCCATAAAGACGATTAACTTCTTTTTGTAGATCGGAAATCGCGTCGTCTGAAAGAGGTTGATGTGGTGAAAGATCGTTCTTTTTATCGCCAGCGAAAATTGTCGTATATTTTATGCCTTCTTTTTTGTCGTATTCGCTGATGTCCAAATGTGTTGCGATAACTCCAATGCTTCCAATTCCAGAAGTGCGATTGACGAAAACTTTTGATGCGGCAGATGCAATTGCATATGCAGCCGAAAAAGCATGATCGTTTGCAATAGCATAAATCGGTTTTGCTTCTCGAGATTCATAAATGAAATCCACCAGATCAAAAAGTCCGCCAACTTCGCCTCCAGGACTATCGATGTCTAATAAAATAGAATTGACTTTTGAGTCTTCAAGAGCTGTTGCAACCAATTCGTGAATTTCATTATATGATGTCATTTCAAAAAAATGCGAGTCGAACTGACAATTTTTTGTAAGCAAACCATGAATCGGAATGATCGCAATACCACTATGTATATTGTATGCAATTTCTTTTTCCGCAGGAAACCAATCCATGCCGGAAATCATTTCCAGCGACTGCGGATCAATCATCAGTGGTTTATTGAGTATCTTCTGAATCATCTTTTTCCTCGTTTATGTTTTGTGAATCGAAAATTAGATTCATCTTTTTTGCGCGTTCGTTATCGGCTGCAATTTCTGCGTCTATTTCTTCGATATCATAGCCAAGTTCAGAAACAACTTCTGCGCGAGATTTGAATCCGCAGCGAACCGCATTCATTTGTGCATTTTGTTCTTTCAATGGATCAACCCAAGCAAATCCCTGCGGAATCCACTTAACCAAAGAAAATGTAGGATCGTTTGAAATTTTTATTGCATCAGATAAAATCGCCAGTTCAATCCACTTATTCCAAATTGGTCTGCAAAGTTGAAACACAATTAAGTTGTGTTGTAGCGATGTACATTTTCTTCGAAATTCGACAAGGCCAGCTCGAATTGACGAGTAATTTACATCGCTCAAATCGCCTGTAAGTTGTTCGTAGGTAATTCCTAAACCAACAGAAATTGCACGAAGCTGTTGTTTTATGAAAACTTCGTAGGTTCCTCCAACATCAGCTGGAGAAGAAAATTTTACATCCTCACCTGGATCCAAAAATTGCATCGTTCCTGGTTCAAGGCCAGCAAATGCCGCCCCATGTCCATTGGCCTCACCTTCTCCAAAAACATTATCTTCTGGATCCAAGCGAGTTACGAATCCAGCAAACATTGCCGCCGTTTTTTTGCGAACCAACTCTGCATCCTCGTATTGATCAAGGTCATGCAATTTCAGAAGAACATTACTCAACCACGGTTCACCACGAATTTGTCCAGGTCGCAGCGGTTTAAAAATATGCAAAATTTCCGATGCCAATATTCGCACTGATTCATGCCCACCGCAGATGTCGCCTGGATGCTCCTTATATAAATGATAGGCAACGCGCTTTCCGGTTTTATCGAATTCGA
>BNWE01000074.1 GCA_025998595.1 Alphaproteobacteria bacterium
GCCGCAATAACAGCGCTTGCCGTTGGCGCGACGCTCATCATCGCGAACTGGGAAAAAGTGAAGGCATTTTTTACTACAATCTGGGATAGCATCAAGCCGATTTGGGAAAAATTCTCAAATTTTGCAAACGACGAAGAATCCGCTCGAAAAACAGCCGAAGCAAAACTAAAACGCATCGAGAAAGAAAATCTCACGCTCAACTTCAGCACACAAGGAATGCCAGAATTATTTGCGGAATCAGCGATTGTTATCTCTGGTTTCAAAAAAAAGATTCCGATCAACTGGATAATCACACACGTTCAGCATTCGTTGAGTTCTAGTGGCTTTACAACCTCAATAACATGTTCAAACAAAATCGATAGGGAGAATTAATGTATTCAAGTAAATTTTTGAAGGCTTTTGAATATCTCATGTATCACGATGGCAAAATGAGTCCTGAAACCGACAAAGTTCGCATATCCGGTGCAAACACCAAAAATCCGTTGGATGGTTTTGCAACCGCACCGTGCTGTCCGGCCAATCGTGTCAGCAAATTCAAACTACTTTCGCCAAATTGCTCGATATTATCAAGTTTGATATTTGCAAACTCCTGCGCAACTGCTGGTTTCAGCCCTTGAGATGTAGCGATTTTTTCTACTAATTCGCCGATAGTCCCAGAAAAAGACTCTGATATTTGAGATCGTAGAGAATTGTTGATGGCGTGCGCTCGAATATGCATGACTTGCCGTGGTCCTTCGACTGAAACTTCTTTCAGGAAATAATCGCCAATTTTTATAATTCCAGTTTCTTTGTATCCCAGCGAAACCTCTATTTTTGCTCCAGATTGAGGCAAAGCGATGGCATCATCGAAGTCGTCAAGGACAATTTCGCAGGAATCGCTTTTAAATCCGGCCTCGTCATTGGTCGAGATCGAAATAAGGCGTTTTCTAATTGTCTCTGTTGAGTCAGATCCGTTGATCCTTACCAAAAAATCTGGTGCCATCAATCCCATAGGCGCACCTCTCGATTAATTTGCTGTTTTTCCAGCACCGGAAGCTTGATCTGCACACCTCTTGGTAAAACGTAGTCGAATTTTACCAAATGCGGATTGGCCTGCAACACCTGATGTACAGCGTCTGACGTGCCGTAATATTTCCAGCAGATGTGATCTAAAACATCGTTATCTTTGGTTGTATAAATCACCATTTAATCAATCTCTCCAATAAATTGCTGGCCACACTCAAAAATCCGGATAAAGTTTCAGTGTTTTCTTCTGAAGTGCGCTCTAAACTGAGAGAAAATTCGATCTTTCGCGGTGTACCGTCCGGTTTGAAATGGCTTTGAGTTTCGCTGATATTTGAGATAACAAACGTCCCCAAAACGTCGCCTGCATCAGTGATCAAAACATGCGGATGATTCGCAAGCGCAGACGTTCGCAGATTGTCTATGGTTTTGTAATTTCCTGTGAAATCAGGATAAAACACGCCATCGATGTCGATTTTGTCACCACTAATTCCCAGTCGTTGAAAATATGGCAGCTCTCCAATGCGATCGATTTTTGCGTTGTTGTAGTCCGTCGACCGCTTGAAGCCCTGATTGGCAGCAGTTCGAATGGAAAATTTGAAATCGCCTAAAATCATGGTACCTCGCCGATCGAGTCATACAAAAACGCTCCGGAAAATTCCTTCATTTTTTCCGAAACTGAATTTGCAATTGACGTTGGATTTTGGTCAGGAGTTGCATTTACAGTAATATTAAAACTATTATTTTGGTTCTTGCTCACATTCGCCTTTGAAATTTGAGGTAATTTCAGTGATTCGGTTTTTTGTTTTTCATCAGACGAACTGAACAGACTGCCGATCCATGATTTTTTTGACTCAGGCATAGTGCTATCGTTCGTCTTTGAGGTTGGAAGCGTTTTTTGCACTTCAGGTGATTTGTTCTTTTCAGATGAACTGAACAAACTTCCAATGCTGGATTTTATTGTCGCAAATGGTGATGTGATTTTATCGAAAATTCCCGTTGCAAAATTTGAGAATTTTTCCCAAATCGGCTTGATGCTATCCCAGATTGTAGTAAAAAATGCCTTCACTTTTTCCCAGTTCGCGATGATGAGCGTCGCGCCAACGGCAAGCGCTGTTATTGCGGCTCCAATTGGATTTGCCGTCACAACCGCAGTTAGAGCTCGAAACGCAGTGGTTACGGTAGGTAAAACAGTTCCAGCAGCCAAAAGTTTCGTTTGGAGTATCGCAAAAGCAACTTGAATTCCCTTAATCACAGCACTTGCGCTTAAAATTCCGCCTTTCACAAAAGTCCAGGCGTAGCCCAAAGCAATTGCTGCAACTTTGCATGAAATCAAAACGCCAACTGTGCCAGTAATTGCCGTTACAACCTCAGGATGAGCTTTGGCAAAATCAGAAACAGTAGATCCAATGGCTCTCAAGCCGTCCACCAGTTTATTTATCGACGGCAGCAGCGTTGATCCAAGATTCATAGCAATTTCACTGATGGAATTTTTTAGCAACCGTAAGTTGTTTGCAGTCGTTGCTGCTCGTGCCTGAAATTCCTTCTCCATGGAGCCACCGTAGGCTTTTGGATCGGAAATTAAAGCCAGCGATTTTTTATAGGAATCTAAAGAACCAACGAGAAGAGCCACGTCTTTCTGATAATCTTTTCCGAAAATATCAACTAAAATTCCAGCACGTTCTTGCGGTTTAATTTTTTCAAGGGCATCAAAAAATTGTAGCAAAGCACCTTGAGCATCTTCGGAAATCGCCTTTTTCATATCTTGTGCGCTGATGCCGATCGCGCCAAAAGCTTTTTGAACTTTCGCACCAGCTTTGTCTGCAATCTGTAGTTTAATGAGTATCGCGCTGACGGCCGTTCCAGCTTTTTCAGACTGTTGCCCCATCGCAATCAATGTTCCAACCAGCGCAGATGCCTGTTGCGCAGATAATCCGAACTGCCGCACGGAACCTCCGGCGCGATTTAATGCCGGAACTATGTCTTTTGCTTTCGCCGCGGTATTGTTGCTGAGGTGATTTACCGCATCTCCAAGTTGCGTTAGATCCGTGATTGGAATCTGGAAAACATTGGACAATTGAGCCATTGCGTTACCAGCTTCTTCAGCTGTCATATCGAACGCCGTAGACATTTTTGCTACCGATTCAGTGAAAGCGCCGAGGTCTTTTGATGCAACACCAAGTTGTCCACCTGACGCTGTAATCTGCGCCAGTCCTTCGGCCGAAAGCGGAATCGTTCGCGACATTTCTTTCAAGGAATTTCCCATTTTCAGAAGGCCGTCTGGCTCTGGAAAATCAACGACTTTCGCCACATCTGCCATGGCAGATTCGAAGTCAACGGCCGCTTTGATTGGAGCTCCGAGCGTAGCTGCCAACGCAACTGCGTCCATCATTTGGCCACGAAGATTCGCTCGCTGAGCCAAAACCGCGTTCCGCTGCCCCATGATTTTACTCAACTCACCGTAGCGTGTTTTCAAATTCGCAATTGACGATCCAAGTTTGGATTGCTGAGAAACAAGCGTGCCAATATCGTTTCCGCTGGTTTTAATTTGCTCGGAAAGGTTGTGCAATGCATCTCGTTTTCCGATGTAGGCATCCTTTGCTTTTGCAGCAGCAGTTTTCGATTTTTCAAATTCACGAACCATTGCCGCCGATGGATTTTCGGTACTTTTGAGCGCTACAGCCAGCCGTTTAACTTCTGCTTCTGACTCTATCCAAGCACGTTTCGCCTCTAAAGTTTTTCGTTGAAGATCTTGGAATTTGCTTGCAACTCCAAGTGTTGATGAGTCGAGTTCTTTGATAATGCCACCAAGTCTAAAAAAATCGGTTTGGCTTGTGGAAATGGCTTCTTTAAAGCCGCTACTCAATGCCGCTCCAATTACAACCGAAACTTGATGCTTATTATCTGCCATTTATTTCCTTTAAGTCTTGCAACCAAAGCACAAACTCATCTAAATCCAGCAGGGATGATCCCTGCACCCGTTTACTTGTTCATCGATTGCAATGCCTCAATCCACAACAAAAACTCATCTAAATCCATGTCCAACCATTCGGAAATTCCTCCGTTCGCATGCGATGCCATTACCAACACAGCGCGCCTCAATTCTGAGGCTGATCCGGCACTAAAAAATTGCGCAACACGTCTTGAATTTTTGCATAATCTTGCAAATCAATTTCCTGTACTTCTTCTGGAGTGATCGACGCTAAATTTGCGATGAAATTCACTTCTTTTTCTGCATCGCTGCAGTTTCCTTTTTCAACCAGAAGGCGATCTCGAACTTTTGGTCTCCGCAACGAAATTTCATGAACGAGAACGCCGTCAATTTTGATTGGCTCGTTTAGTTTTATTTTTTCCATTTTTACCTCCTATATTCCTAAAATTGTTCGATGACTACTCAATTGATCGACTCCATTAATTTTGCGAATCATGTTTACGGCATCGATTTCAACGAGATTATTGTCTGCAATGGACAATTTGTAGTAGGCACAGGAAATCGAACATTTCAGCGTTGCTTTATCAGCTGGTTTCCAACTGCCGAAGTCCATTTCCTTAATCATGCCTCGTAGATTAATGATCACCGAGTCTGCATTTCCAGTGCTTTGAATCACACCACGCAAGGTCAGAGCCGTTTCATTTCCCTCGGTCAAGCCAAATAATTTGATGAGCTCGGAATCATATTCTGCAAAAGTCAGATCCGCCTCCAATTTTTCCATGCCAAGATCAATTTCAACTGGCGCGTCCATTCCGCCCGCTCGAAATTCGTCGGTTTTTAGAGATAATTTCGGCAACGAAACCTCTTCAACTTTTCCGGCATAGCCTCGTCCATCAACGAACACATTGAAATTTTTAAGTATCTTTGGTAACATTTTTTCCTCCTCTTTATAAACCCTAGCGGAGCGAATTTACGCTCAGCCTCAGGCTGCTTTTAAACTGCCAAAAACGTGCTGTTGAGCCCTATGTCCAAATACGATCTAAACGTAACTTTTTCTGCTGGATACGATGGCACAAACTCAAAATCGAAATAAATTTTTCCATCTGCGATATTGGTTGGCGTATTGAGCTCGTCATTTGCAAAACATTTTCCATCTATGATTGCACCCAGTGATTTCAAATTTGCAAGGTATGCGTTTACGCTCTCCACAACGTCGGTGACGTAATTTTTTACAATGTTTCGGTCGACCGCCCACAGATGCGCTCGCAAAATGCTGTCGTCTATGATGTCGGCGGTGCGTCTTACCGAGAGAAATTGCCATTTTGAATCTGATGAACACGTGCGATTTCCCCACAAGCGATACCCGTCTTGGTTGATGATTGTTGCAATGTTATTTTCGTTGAGATAGTTCGCTTTGCACACAAAATCGCCGAGTGAAAAGTCGATGGATTTCGAAAGTCCAATGATGCCATTGATTTTTTTGTTTGAGGGAGAACACCAGAAACCGGTTTCATTGTCGGTTTTTGCTATAATTCCAGCAACATACGAACTTGCTGGAACCGTTTCATTTTTGGTGTTGATCACTTTTGGATAAACAACATACGCCCTCGAATGACTTAAATTGTCTGCAAAATCAACTGCGTCGGCTTCGATATCCGGAGCATCTGCAATGAAAATACCGTGAAGACGTTCTGCCAGAGTTAAAAATTCAACTGCGACGCTTTCGTTGTGAGAAAATCCAGGAGCCAAAAGAATGTGTGGAGTTACACCGAGAGTGCTTTGAGCCGCAAGCAGAGATTGCATTCCACTATAGGTTCCATCTGCATTTACAGCGCCAATTACATTTGCAATTGTGTCTGTTTCTGCCGTTTCTCCAGAGCCTTCAGCGACTCGAATCACAACAATATTTGCTCCGCCTTGCGCAAAAATACCATTGATTGCAGACGGCAAAGTCCCTGAAATTCCAAGTTTTGCCGCTTCTGTCAGGCTTCCACTAATGAGAACAGGTTTGTTCAACGGAAACGCCTCAGCATCAGCATTTTCTGCCGTGCCAACAATTCCAATTACTGATGATGAGGTTCCGCGAATCGAACGTGGTCCACTATCAACTTCAACTACAGATACTCCATGTAAAAAATTCTCAGGCATGTTTAGTTCTCCTCCGCTTTTAGTGTTGTTGATATTTCCAATAGCAATTGGTCGGTTTGCTCTAGAGTTTCAGCATTTTCTATCAATTTCTTATAATTATCTTCAATTGCTTCTGCCAAAATGATTTTCTGATTTGCAACCTGTGCTTTAGCTAAAATCAGCTGCGCCATTTCCGAAATGGTTATGTTTCTGACATCCGCCAACGGCTGAATTAAAGAACTCAGTGGCGATTCAGCGTTCTCAAGTACTGAAAGAGCAGCCTTTTCCTGTAGCTCGTAGCATTTTTGCTTCGCCGGTGAATTTCCTACGTATTTACTTCTGGCGTTGTCGACAAGCATTGATATTTCAGTCGTTACCATCGCTTTTGTTTCAGCCAAACGCATTGCAGCTAGCTCATCGACTGAAATCTCCTCGATTTTTCCAGAAGCAAGCCTATATTGTTTCGAGAAATCGAAGTTTGCTGGAGCCACTTTCCAGCCGTCCTCCGATGGTTTGGATATCAGTGTCGCAACCTCCA
>BNWE01000075.1 GCA_025998595.1 Alphaproteobacteria bacterium
TTTCCATTCAGCCAATCTCCTTCATAGACATTTCCATTGGCGTGTGTCATTTTTCCTTTTCCATTTGGAAGGCCATTTGCTATATGTCCTTCATAGACGCCTCCGCTGACGTATGTTATTTTTCCTTTTCCTTCTCTTTTTCCATTCAGCCAATCTCCTTCATAGACATTTCCATTGGCGTGTGTCATTTTTCCTTTTCCATTTGGAAGGCCATTTGCTATATGTCCTTCATAGACGCCTCCGCTGACGTATGTTATTTTTCCTTCTCCTTCTCTTTTTCCATTCACCCAATGCCCCTCATAGACGCCTCCACTGGCGAATGTCATTTTTCCTTCGCCTTCTGCTTTGCCATTCCCCCAATGTCCCTCATAGACACCTCCACTGGCGAATGTCATTTTTCCTTCGCCTTCTGCTTTGCCCTTCACCCAACGTCCTTTATAGACACCTCCACTGGCGAATGTGTATTTTCCTCTTCCTTCTTGATGCCCCATCACCCAATCTCCTTTATAGATGTCTCCATTGGCGTATGTCATTTTTCCTTCGCCTTCTGCTTTGCCCATCACCCAATCTCCTTTATAGATGTCTCCATTGGCGTATGTCATTTTTCCTTCGCCTTCTGCTTTGCCCTTCACCCAACGTCCTTTATAGACGTCTCCGCTGGCTAATGTGTATTTTCCTCTTCCTTCTTGATGCCCCATCACCCAATCTCCTTTATAGATGTCTCCATTGGCGTATGTCATCTTTCCTCTTCCTTCTCGATACCCCTTCCCCCAATGTCCTTTATAGACGTCTCCGTTGGCGAATGTGTATTTTCCTTTTTCGTGTAGGGCACCGTTAGCATTGATCTGTCCGACATAGGAATCACCACCAAATTGTTTAGTCACAACTTGCTGTGATGGACTATGAGGTACAACAGTAACTACCATTCCATGGGCTGTATCAGTTGTTGGAAGAAGAGGATTTGTTCCTTCTGCAACTCCTAAAGCTGTGACTACCATCGCAGATGCACAGATGATTGTTGATTTGCGTATTTTCATTTGTATATTCTCCATTAATAAAAAGCTAAAACCATGAATGGAGTATGGAGCAATTTTTTGCAAAGATCAAGCAAAAAACATGAGCTTTTCACATATGGATCTCGATAGGACGACAAACAAAAATATGATGTAGGAACATCTCACATACAATAGCAACCAGTAGCAAAGCGAAAATGCCAGTCCGACTCGGACATCACACGTTGAAGCGGAAGTGGAAGATATCGCCGTCATGAACCACGTATTCCTTGCCTTCTAGACGCATTTTTCCGGCGGCTTTTACTCCGGATTCTCCATCATAGGCAATGTAGTCGTCATAGCTAATGGTTTCGGCGCATATAAATCCCCGTTCGAAATCCGTATGAATTACACCGGCCGCGGCGGGCGCTTTGGAGTTTATCTTGGTTGTCCAGGCGTGGGCTTCCATGGGGCCAACCGTGAAGAATGTGAGCAGATTCAATAGGTCATAGCCGCCGCGAATTACGCGCGATAATCCCGATTCGAACAATCCGAGAGAAGATATATACTCGTTTTTCTCCGCTTCGTCGTCCATAACGGCGATTTCAGCCTCGATTGCCGCCGAAACAACAACGCTACTGGAATTTCTGCCACGAGCGAATTCCGCTACTTTTTCGGTTAGATTATTTCCTTTTGCAACATCGGATTCATTTACATTACAAACGTACAGAATTGGTTTTCTGCTGATAAGATGCATGGCGTTGGCAAACACCTCCTCATCTTCCGTAAGTTTCAATTGCCGCAACATTTTTCCATTTTCAAGCCAATCTATGGATTTAGCCAGAAACGATTTCTCCGCCGCCAGCTCCGGATTGTTTTTTTTCGCAATGGATTGCTCTTTCTTCTTGAGGCTTTCCAAATCCGCCAGCATAAGCTCCGTTTCCACAACTTCTATGTCGCGAATTGGCTCGACGTTTCCATGCACATGAGTTATGTCTGTATTTTCGAAGCATCTAACAATGTGGAGAATGGCGTCTGTGCCTCTTATGTGTCCCAAAAACTGATTGCCGAGCCCTTCGCCATCGCTTGCTCCTTTTACGAGGCCCGCGATATCAACGACTTCCAACTGCGTTGGAATTATTTTTCCGCTTTTGGCGATTTGCGCCAGTTTGGATAAGCGCGGATCCGGAACTCCAACAATGCCGACGTTTGGCTCGATGGTGCAAAACGGATAGTTCATCGCCTGCGCCGCTGCTGTCTGCGTTAATGCATTGAACAAAGTCGATTTCCCAACGTTCGGTAATCCGACTATTCCACAATTAAATCCCATTTTTATTCCTAATCCACATCATGTTACCGAAGAATAATCTTTCATGAGAAGCCATGTCAATGACATATCCGACGCGGATTTTCAGGAACTTCAATTCTTAGAGTTATAACAAATACCAGAAAACGTTTATTTTTAAATGGTGCCCCTGGCCGGAATCGAACCAGCACGTCCTTTCGAACAACAGATTTTGAGTCTATCGCGTCTACCAGTTCCGCCACAGAGGCAACCCGTTCTTATAGATACACCAGTTGATGGATATAATCAATATATTTTCTGCGGATTTGTGCATGAAGTGATTGCATTGCGTCTAGTGTGTATGGTGCAACTACTGCTTTGCTGGCTCGGAATTTTCTTTTCGGATGGATAGCGTTTTTTGTTTTAGCTCATCTTGTTTCTTCATTATTTCTTCGTACGAGAAAGATTTCGCGTCCAGAGACGGCAATTCAGGAGTTTTGTAGGAAGAACAGGAAGTGCAGTAGAACAAAACAAACAACAAAACCCTACTCATCTTCACACTACCACAGAATTTATATTTACAAGGCAATAGCACCAAGTGGCTGATGCAAACCGAACTATTTCTCGAGAAGGCTAGGAGAAACCATCTAAAGATCGCAATGTACTTCATTGTACGTAAGGATCCTTGACAGTGACAATCTCGGAAAAGAACCGATTTGCAACACCACCTCTACCATAAACTATAATATATGATATAAAACTCTTTTGCTATATCACATAACAAGATTAATCATATTTTATTTGTTTATCTCCATATGCAGAAAACGCCAGTACGGCACGCACCGTCACGTTAGCCTCGCATTGATGTACAAAGGAGTAATCTTGGATTCTGTCGTGAGTAACTCGGAAAAAGACAGCAGATATTTGGCGTTTCTGAAATCGTCGATGTAAATCATTTTTTCACGATATTCTCCCAATTCTTCCCCGGCATTTCCAATAATTACATCGACCTCGTTATTCCGAATGTACGACTTTATGTTTTCGTAAGAAGCGACGCCTTCGTCATATATCTCATTCTTGTAATGTCTGAAATACAACTGGCTTTTTTCGCTTTCAATCAGCGTGACGATGGATCCGTTTACTCTTGTAGATTTTGCATATCTTTCAGCCGATGGCGATAGCATTAATGCATGTGCTGCAAGCACAGTAAAATAATCCACACTAACTGCCTGAATTCCAAAAGAAAATGCGATTCCTTTGGCGAAACTCTGGGAAACACGAATGCCGGTAAAAGAGCCAGGTCCGGAAGCCGTGATAACGCCGTCTATTTTTTTCAAATCAATGTTATTTTCACGAATTAACGCATCTACAACACTCGCAAGATTGGCTGAGGAATCCACATCTAGATTTTTCTCGAAAATCGCACCTTCATATGATATGGCAACAGAGCATCTCTTTAGGCAGGCAGTAACAGCAAGTATGTTTTTCATTCCAAAACCACTTTCGAATCTTTGATGGACATCGATAGCTCCCCCCTAAGAAAAGACAGCGCATAATTTCCAAAAATCTCTTTTCTCCACCCCTGTAGGCACTTCACATCATAGTTTCCATTGGCTAGTTTTTCCAGCTCCACCGTTGTAGAAATCAAAGAAGGCGCTATATTGTTTTCGATGGATTTTATTTCCAGAATTGCCTTCAGCAGATACACAGATACGTTTCTGACGGGCGCTTTCTTTACGATTTCTATGTTTTCCGTCAATTGCTCAGCGAATTTCAAAAATTCTTTCCGCGTATTATTCGTCATCCATCTGGAATTCCGTATGCTTCTCACGAAAGACACTCCCTTTTTGCATATGTCATTGAGCAGTGAATTTCGAGCAATGGACAGAGCATCGACCTTATTTTCAATGGCTTTGTCGCTTCTCCATTTGGCCAACTGATTGAACAATTGAGCTTTTTGGTCGTCTGTCGAAAGAGAAACGCCATCGTTTTTTTTGCAAAGCGATAACATCTCATCCAAAAGCCAATCGTGACGATTTATTTCTTTTAAGGAAGCTAGCTGCTCTTTATATACGGTCCTCAGATACAGAACATCTTCTTTGGAATAGAGTAGTTGTTTTTGGCTCAGAGGACGGTTCAACCAATTGCTAGTGGAACAATTCTTGTCTAGATTTTTATCGAGGTATTTTTTTACTATATCCTGATAGCTAATTCTATCGCTGGTGCTCAGCAGCATTTCATAGAGTTGTGTATCGTAAAGATTTGTCACATTTATGCCGTAAATCCCCAATATATCGATATCCTGGGAGCAAGCATGAAAGACTTTCAATAATTTCTCGTCTTCGAATATCGGCTTTAAAAACGCAATATCAACATTCACCGGATCAATTATAAAAACCGTATTGGAAGTTGCGATCTGCACAAGACACAGCAGAGGAGTCTCTAGATTTTCCCGAATGAACTCGGTGTCTACGGCCATAAACGCATCACCTTCGTCAGCTTCGCGGATGTCAGACGCAAGCCTCTCCAGAAAAAAATCAATGGATTCGGACGTATTTACTAGAATCATGAGGCTATACTACTTTGAAGAAACATTTCTTGCAAGTGTCTGCGATCTGTGTATATATGCTATACTCATTTGAAATGAGAAATTGAATGTGTATAAAAAAGCAGATGCCACTGCAATGCTGTGTTGTGGCTTTCAATGTATCGCATTAAAATAAAAACCAAAAATATTTTTCGAAAAACGCTTGACAAACCGTTTTTTTTTTGCTACATTTATAGTAGGTTTTTTTTGTAAATATAGGAGAAAAAAATGAAAAAACTGATATGTAGCGCATGTGTAATGATAATGATGTCACTTACACCGTTCGAAGTTCAAGGGGCTATTGTTTCCGATGCAATGTATGTAAATGCTC
Organism: Alphaproteobacteria bacterium; assembly: GCA_025998595.1. The sequence continues at coordinate 5,196 of BNWE01000075.1, forward strand.
TTGGAGATATTGATCAGGACGATGGTAATCCTAACAATCTTGATAATGGTGCCGCTGCTAATGCTTGGAATTTCATTACGCAGGATGGAGAGAGAAATGTTGATGGGAACATAGACACGATCTTTGGCCGTTATGCAAGATGGAGAGATCTTGCTAATGGGGATTCGCACATTGTTTTTATGGATTTGGACTCAAACGAAAGTCTAGATCCTAATGTATCCGAATATGATGAAGGCAAACATGCATTCATTGGAAAGGCTGTATGGGATGCCGCTCGAGCTGTTAATGAAGCTAATACGGCTTATGCACATAAAAAGTTTGGTGGTAATGGTGGGTATGGAGCATTAGTTCAAAAGGTTCCTGGTATGCTTAGAGAAATTAAGTGGACCAAAGAGCAGTGGAGTAATATGCTTTCTGAGAATGATATTTTTCATCCAGATTTTGGGGGTGATAGGAATGCAGCTGTTGAATGGTGGTATAATGAAGCAAATAATAATCTTAATGAGCTTATAAAAAGGTACGAAACGGCAGCTAAAGCATGCAAAGATATAGAAGTAGCAGCTGCTGCAGCTGCACGAGGATCAGTAACTGCAGGACCGAGCATTAACTCAGTAGCAAGATTGTGTGGTAAAAAAGGCGGCATGAAACATGTAAATCCTCCAGAGGAGGCACCATTATTTGCCAGAGTAGAACGCTTAGCAGAAGGAAAAGAAGTAGTCGACTATCCGCTCGTTCTACCAGCACCACCTGCAGCTCCACCATTGCCAGCACCAGCAATAGCAGGAGCAGCACCAGCAATAGCAGCACCTGGCGCAGTTCCTCCACCACCACTATTGCCATAAAGTTTGGTGTTTTTGCGCAACTACAGACGTTTTTAAGATAGTGCTCATGCGGCACGCATTTACCAAAATGGCGTGTCGCTGTGGTGGTGCACTACTCAAGATGCATGGCACAAAAAGATCTGGTATATCGCGAGCGACGTATTATCGCCGCAGGAAGGTTCTGGCGAGCATGTTGCATGGAACGTAGACGCCACATCTTCGAAACGGCCAAAGCATACTCGTATTCGTTGCTGTGGAGAGCATCAGAGAGAGTTGGTGTGAAGATTCGCCGAGAGGATCCGACATACGGCAGACGGAAAATCGCCATGATTTTGAGGCGTGAGCACGGTCAAACCATGAGCAAAAGCACAGTCGGGCGCCCATTCAGAAACGAAGTGCATCAAGTGGCGAAACAATCCAATTTGTCACAAAGACCTCTCGAGGTGTTTTGAAGTTTAACACTTTCCGTGGTCGATCATTAAGTTTATTTTCAATTTCCCTAATTTTTTTATCCGAGTGGGAAGCAGTATATCTCTAAACGAACTGCCTACGTCGTTCTGGTGCT
>BNWE01000076.1 GCA_025998595.1 Alphaproteobacteria bacterium
CTCTTCAAAATATTTTTCGCGACGTTTCTCGTCTCTTTCCTTGTATTTTAGGATTTTTTTTTATATGTAATGCCTAGCTTTTTCAGCTTCTTATGCACCGCTGACATCGCGCATTCAAAATGAGCGCCTATTTCCCTTAAATACGCCTCTGGATGATCATTCACATATTGAAGCAATAGCTCTGATTTCAATTTTGGCGATTCTCTCACAACTTCCTTGGGCTTCAGACTTCCTGTCCGCTTCCGCTGATTTACCCAATTCCATACCGTCTTCTCGCTTATGTTGAATGGGCCGTGCAATTACTTCTTTAGCAAGCTTCTTTCTGTATGTGAGCTGTCTTGGTCGTGCAATCTTGATTCATAAAGTATTTTGCGACGAAAAATCTCATGTGATCCTGCACATTGTGTATGCGGATGTAGTCCACTCCAGCGTCATCGGCCAAACTGGATATGGCTAGTGTTTCTATGTCCCTCTGGGGAGCAGGAAGATTGGAGAAAATTTCCATAAATGACTTTCTAGAATGGCCCAGCAGTACTTCACATCCAATTTCCTTTATTCTTCTGCAATTTCGTATCATTTCGATATTTTGATACTTTGTTTTTCCGAAGCCGATGCCCGGATCAATAATTATGTTTTCAATGGGCATTCCAAAATGCATTAGAATCTTTATGCGCCCGGGAATCCAGGATATATCCATTCCATGCAGCATAGTCACCAATTTTACATTATTGTCGGCGATTAGTCTTATTGTATCTTGGTTTAGGATGGCGTTCTGATCGTTTATCCATCTGACGTTGTGTTTTTCAATGGCGAATCTTACGACGTCATCGAAGTACGTATCCACACCAATGCAGTTTATATCGCCGCATCTTTCCAGAACTCCACTCAATCTATCTATTTCTTCGGATGGTGGAACCTCGATGTATCCGGGCTTAGTGGTTTGTGGACCAAGTTCCACAATGTGAGCGCCTTCGGCATATATTTTCCTGACTTGAGCTTCCGCTTTATCGGCGTCCATATATTGTCCTCCGTCCGAAAACGAATCCGGAGTGACATTCACTATGCCAACAATTTTTGGATCCAGAACAAAATGATTCAGAGGCCTATAATTCGTATTGTTAAGCATATCATGTGAAAGTTGATATCCCACCTCCCTAAGCAAATACTGCAGGAATTCCCGATGCTCGATCTCCTTGTGAGGAAGAACAATTCTGTCGGAATTTATCGGCTGGTTATAGTAGGAAATTATATCGACGTCGATTACCCGCGGCGACCAGTCAGGCGTATCCAGATCCCTTCCCATTTTCTTTTCGATGTTCTTGATCTTGGATAACAACTCAAATGGACTGCAGTGGGAATCTCCAACGATAACTGCATTTAAATATGGAATATTCCAATCGAGTGGGGCGTTTTCCGGAAGAATGGCCTCTGTTTCTATTATATGGGACATAATCTTGCAATCGAAAAAAGCAGACAGTTCACCGATCGCCTTCCTGATGTTTTCCAATCTATTGCCGAGATTACTGCCAAGAGACAAAAATACCATTTCCCCCCCCCCAAACTACCAATCTGAACAAATAAAAGAAGAACTGCCAAGGTTTTTATCCGATATTGGACGTGGCTTTATAACCTCAACTCTTTTTAGAACATTACTGCAGCCGACGTACTCGGACACAGCTTCATACACATATTCAGCGACTCTCTCAATGAGCCGGAACTCCTCGTTTCCAAGCTTTTTATCAATGAAATCCAGCAGAGAATAGTAACAAACTGTGCCTTCGATGTTGTCATCACCGCAGGCGGAGAAATCATCTGGAAAACGTAAATTTATGTTAATAACAACCGGACGCCATTTGCGTCTTTCATGTTCATCATTGCCAAGAGCAAGATATGTCTCATAATTATTAATATTCAATTGTCTAATCACAGCTCCTCCACAACGTGACGGTGCTTGCAGCACTGGCGCTACCGGTTGCACTGTATGCAAACACCATCTCTTCAATGTTTGCTCTGCATCAAAGATAGTGCCGAAATGCAACAGGCAGCGAAGCCATTAGCGCTAGTGCACTACGCTGGCACTATATGTTTTCATATGGATTTTTATAATCTATCCATCCGATATTTCCATCGTCTCTTCTGTAAACGACATTAACGGTTTTACTAGAAATATTCTCAAAAACCAGCACTCTCTTGTCGCCTTTTAGGAGATTTGCCGCATCGCTAACACAAATCAATGGAAGATCTTTTAATACTTCAGCTACAATAACCGGAGCATCTTCCTCATCCTCCAGCGAATTATCAAAAACATTTATCTCCACTTCTGAGTCTTTACATGATGAATACCTGCTGCTCTTTTTCTTTTTTCTCATCTGAAGATCAACTTTTTGTAAGGTTCCTTCGAAGCTCACCACTGGATCGTTTGCCGAATTACTTGCAATATACGAGTTGCCGGTTGACGTTCTTGCGCTTATATCACAGACGAACAAATAATTGTTCTTCTCCATTACTATGCTGAGATCTATAAATCCAACACCATACTTACTAGCCAAAGCTATGCAAGCATCTTTAGCGCGGTTAGATAATGCCTCACCTATTTCCATATGACGACCGGAAAAAGAGAACTTCATAAAACAATCTCCCAACTACAAAAAATAATAATTAACATTTACCACAATATCAGTATATTGAAAATATCTAGAAAAATCCATCGTACCACGAAAAATATATCCAAATTGCACGACCGGACATTATCAAATTGCGCTTACAGTTTTAAAAAAAGACTTGCAAAAAAATATTTGTTGCGCATATATAATGATATAGTTTGATTTATGTTACTAAAAAGGGGAAATAGATGAAGAAAATCTTACTTATCGGTTTATTGGCGATTTTTGCACAGGATCATTGCGATGCGATGAGCTTTGTTGGTAGGGCGTCTAGCACGAAAGTAAAAGCTAACGTGGTTCAATTGCAGCAGAAGGTTGATAAAGTTCTAGCCGATCAGCTGCAGAAGGCGAATGCTAAGGTAGTCCGATTGCGAAAGAAGATGAAAAAAGCTCCGGTCGGTTTGCCACAGAAAAAGAGGTATAAAACCCAGCTGCAGAAAGCGAAAGCTGAAGTAGTCCAATTGCAAGAAAAAATGGACAAAAAAGTGACCAAATGGCAGAGAAAAAAGGATAGAGCTTTAGCTATTCGATTGCAAAAGAAAGAGACGAGGCGGTTGCAAGAAAAGAAGGATAGAGCTTTAGCTATTCAGTTGCAGAAGGAAGAGATAGATAAAGCTCGGTTGCATAAAGTGAATGGTAAAAGGATAAAACCAGCATCCAATCCGCCAAAAAGCGAATTCATAAATGTAGTAAACGGACCTCGTTTGCTCGTAAAGAAAGTTCCAGGCGACGGGAATTGTGCGCTTACCGCTTTGGGATTAACAAGAAAAAATTTGGCTGATTTCTTATCCGACGTTGTGAATAGCAAAGATAAGCGACTAAAGGAAGCTAGATATTCTTTGATAGATGGCTTTAATGGCACGCTGTTGTTATGTAGAGCCAATGCAGCATTTGAAGAAGAGGGTGTTAAGTGGCGAGCAGCAGCTAAAGCAGCGAATGCTGGTGCTAATGCTAGCAATATAAACAAGGTCAATTTTTTTATCGATAACTACATTAGGCGTGAACCTGCAGATTTTAGGAAGACTTTTGGTCGCAAATCCAATTGGTTAGATATTGGTTTTCTTGGACCTATTGTAGCTTCTGCTTTGGGGAAGAATGTACATGTTGTTCATGAAGCTGAAGGACGCGTTGATGACTTTTGGAACCATGGTGCAGAGAATATGTGGCATTTGTCTGCTGCTAACAATTCTGGTCTTCTGAAGCACAAGTTAAAATCATCCATCAATGAAAAAGACATATATCCAATATATGTAAATGGTAATCACTTTAATCGCGGAATACCTGTACAATAAATAGTCACTTTAGGGCGTAGCTAGTTCTGAGCTGCGCCCATCGTTGTTGTTGCAGTTAATGGTATAGCACAGTAGTACGCATATCCAGCAAAGAACGCTTTTATTGCGATAGGCTTTGGAAAGGTAAAAAACATCAGTTGCTTAAAAGACGTGTTTAAAAAGACTTACAAAAAATATTTGTTTCGCGTATAAGCTCCATTGTGGTCTAATTTATATTAAAAAAAATGGAGAAAAACATGAAAAAAATCTTACTAGCTGATCTATTAGCAGTTGCCTGTGCGCATGAAAGTTGTTGTGTGATGAAAATCGAAGAATTCAAAAGGGTTTTAGAGGAAAAACAACCGATTGAGGTTCTGTTAAACAACTATCGTGGTCAAATGTCGGACGTGCAAATCGAGTTTATGCTTGGGATAAAAAATGGTGAAGTTGATCGTTCTACCGTAATGGCAAGCAAGAAAAGTTTGCAAGAGGCGCTAACTTTGTACGCATTGTTCGCCACACCGTCTGCGTTACCTATACAAAACTCCAGAGATGTAAAGCCTCGCGCAAGAATAACTTGAACTACTTTTTGTTTTGAAACATGAAATTACAGAACGTTTTAACAAAGATCGTACAAGTTAATTTTGACGAGGCCTAACCTTTAAAGACGATAGAAATTTCTTAGTTTAACCACTTCTCATATTTGTTTGTATTGTTTCAATACACACTTCATCGCATCCCGAACCTTATTTCTTTTCTTCCCATCGTTCCCACGCAGTATGCTACGTAAAAAATAATTCATAAGACGGACCTTGCCTAAATTGGCCTTTTTACCAATAGCCAATTTATATAAATCTATCATAGGAACCCATTTGAATTCTGAATGCTCCTTCTTATGCCATCCGTTGTCGTTGTGTTTGTGTTTGTTTGCCACAAGCGTTTTCTTTTTTGCATCATAATAAGCATCTCTTATCTGGTGCTCAGTGTGATTGCCTACCTTTACATATCTTTGATTTCGCTGTTTTTTCATCCACGTATTCATGAGATCTGCTGAAATATATTTAGAAGATTTTTGTGGCATATATAAACTATAATTTTTCTCACGAAATAAGGCCGCACTCTTAAAGAGTTCATTGCTGCGATAATTGTAGAGTCCTAGTGTCTCTTCCGTAACTTCACGCGCGGCAGTTACAGAATCATGATTTTTATCCTTTTTATCTTGTTTTCCTCCCATGTTGGCCCATGTACGATTGCCGTAATTCCGATGCCCCAACAAAACCTTAGGGACGTTATCTGTTGGGTCTATAGCCCAAGTGAGAACCCCAGCTGCACGTCCAGATACATCTGCAGCAGAAAAGCTCAGCAGCGCACCTATGGCCAACAAACATTGGGCCATCTTATTAATTAGATTGTTCATTATTTTTCTCCATTTTGAACAAAAAAACATTTTATACATCACACTATGTAATGTATACTACATATATTTATATATATGTCCTCTAGAACAAAATGTCAATCAAAAACATCGTATCTTAAAAAATAATTGGCTATTCCTCGTTTTTTGCATCATTATGTGAGGAGGAAAAAACGCTTGCGTGTCAACAATGCAATATTCCAATAGAATTTCTTCAGGTATTCCACCGGATTATCGGTTTCTTTCGGACTAATGTCTACGGTAATTCGCCCCTCTTTCAGAAGCAATATTCTATATGATATTTTTATGAGAAAGTCCAATAAGTACAGTTTCCCTTCTTCCGAATAAATCTCTGTAATATCAACGTGAAAGTAACCAATTTCGTAATCCGCAAATTTCTGCTTTACCCTTTTCTTGGTTGCCTTCTGAGGGAGAACACTGATGTTATTGCGCTGAAAAAGCCTGTGCAATGAGGATCTCGACAGGTGCGGAATCGTCTTCTGCAACGCATACAGACAATCGTCCAGCGGCAGAAGCGAATGCTTGCGGAAAGCCACGCAAATCGCTTCCTCTTCCTTCGATAACACCGTCGAACGTACCTCCTTGTGCCTGCAGGACAGCTCTTCTACGGATTCCATGTGCTTTCATTTCATAACCGTATTCGGACTTATGTTATATTCCGCCGCCAATTTCGCTATACTTTCTATTTTCTTTAAAAATCGCTTGACATTTTGTTCTTTTTATTGTATATTTGTATTGGTTTTTTAATCAACATATAGGAGTTCAAAAATGAAAAAACTGATATGTAGCGCATGTGTAATGGCAATGATGTCACTTACACCTTTCGAGGTTTGTGCTGATGCTGTAACAGAACAAAACTCTCCAACAATCAAAGATCAACTGAATGTAGCCAAAGGAAAACTGCGCTCTAACAGCGGCACAACAAGGCAAAATGATGCATTCAGAGGCGAACTAAACGCTGCTTTCGGAGTTTATGATGAGAGTGAGCCAGTTGCTGTATCCGTTTCTAATAACGCGAATAATGGATTAGCTAACCATTTGAAAGATAGGAGTAATAGCAGGTTTTTCACACAAGAGTTGGTAAGCCACGAGAGTAGACATAACATGAATGCCCATGTTTTTTTGAGACCTGTGTCT
>BNWE01000077.1 GCA_025998595.1 Alphaproteobacteria bacterium
TATCTGTCCTATGTTGCGGTAACTCCAAATTTGTAAAACTTCTTTTTAGTGCGTCGAAAGCTGCATTAAATTTTCCCGCATTATAGTTGAACTCGCGGCTGCGTATTTTTTCTCGCACAGAAAACGCCAAATCACAAGCTGCAACTGCAGATATAGAATTAGTAACTTTCAACACTTTTTCCACTTGCACATCGTCTCTTTCAAACTGATATATGTCCTTTGCCGCCTTAGCTGAGTTGTCCAGATAATCGACGAGCGCGTTAAACTCTTCCTTTCCGGACGTACCAAATAGCGAGACTGAATTAAATTTTTTCTTTGCATCACTTAGATACGCATCTCGCAATGTCTTGGCGAGCTTTTTAAGATTCTTCAATGAACTTTCCAATTTCTTGAAAGATTTCTTAGGATTATCCCATGACTCCTCAAAAACTCCCATCATTGCATTATTATTACGAGAGAATACCCATGCGTCCGAACTATCCATGCTGTACAATAACATCATTGCAACCGCACACTCTATTACTAATTTTTTCATTTTTCCTCCTCTGGCTAACACTACTTGATTATGACAACAAAACGTTAATGTATTTCCGTTTCATTTAATTGGTTTAATTCCTCTGCTTGCTTGTTATATGCATCATGTAGACTCTTTAGATAAGCTTCTTTTTGAGCCGCTGTGGGATCACCATTTCGCTTGGCGAGCGCTGCGTCTGCTTCTGCATTTGCTATTTCTATCTTCTTGACAGTCACATTATGAATATCGGCGACGTAACTTTTTAGCAAACCAAGTCCATCGACAAACGCCAGGAAATACATAATTGTCGGTTGCTTCTGCTGTTGACTACTAATTTGCGGTAAATCTAGCATGCCCAATCTTTCTTCCAGTGCTGTCAAAGCCTTCAAAAATTCCATACAAGCACCTGGATCCGTTTTAAATGCAGAATCTCCATGGTCTAATAAGAGATTCCGCAAAAAAACGGCACAATTATAAGCAGCTACTGCTGGTGTAAAGTCAATTGTTTTTAGCGTTTTTTTCACCCATGCATCAGAGCCTTTGAATCGATTCATGCTACGTGTCACATCAACTGCATTGTCTAGATAAGCAATAAATGATTTAAACTCTCCTTTTCCAGATGTTCCATATGTAGAGAAGACGATATCAGAAGACTTTGTGACATTTTTATATGCCGTTTGTAACTTCTGAGCAAGCTTTTTGATATCTTTCAGTGAAGTTTCCAATTCTTTGAACGAGGTCTGAGAATTACTCTGTGGAACACTCCCAAATGACCGTGTTTTAACCTTTTCGGATTTTGTTAAAAAGTATCTTTTAAGAAAACTACCTCCTACGCCGATTCCCGTTCCAATAGCGGTTCCTATAGCCGCTCCTATACTTATTCCTATAGGTCCACCAGCCATTCCAACAAAACATCCAACCAGAAATCCAAGCACAGATAGGCCAATACCAGCCTCTATAGTGGCTCCCGCAAACGACGTCTCTACTGTATAAGAGGTCTTATGGTGCTTTGACCCCACCGAACGAGTCGCGTACCACGCACCATTTATGTAGTCAGCAAAAAGCGCTTCCGAATTATCTACGCTGCACAATAACATTATTGTGGCGACAGATCTTATTGCTAATTTTCTCATTTTTTTCTCCTCTAGCTAATACTACTTTGATTATAACGACAAAAGGTTAACATACTGTATAGAAGCTAGTAGCAAAGCAGAAAATGTTTATGATGCAATTACTGGATGGATTCGATATCTCTATTGATTTGTTCTTTGAGTTCGTCAAGAGAGGCAAACGATAGTTCGTCTCTAATTTTTTTTACAAATCGAACTTCGATCTCTTCTCCGTAAATATCAGAACAAAAACCATCCAATATGTGGACTTCGGCAATTGGCTCTTTAATCTCTCGCTTTATTGAGGGCCTTATCCCAAAATTTACAATGCTTCTGTATATCTTTTGAGTACTACAGATTTTCGTTTCTGCCTGATAAACTCCGAAAGATGCTTGCACAGTCCGAGCCGGATGGGCGTTTTCTGCTTTGCTACCTGTTGCAGGGTATGCGTGATGTGCTTGCAATGTTGAAGCTGAATCTAAAGTAAACGCAGGTGCTGCATTGGATCCAACGTCACATGGAGCGAATATAGTCGTTTCAGCAAGTGGTCTAATATTTGCTGTCTTAAATCCAATTTTTTGACCAAGTTTGTTCCCGCCAACTACTGTTCCTTTTATTAAAAATTGCCGACTGATAAGTCCATCTTTTCCTTCAATTATTTTAGATTTAATTTCTTTCACCTCTAACCATTCCATAAAATACTCCAGAGAGCGATGGCCGTTATCGCAGCAGTCTCGCTTCTGAGAATGTTTTTGCCCATTGTCACTTTTTTCACGAAATTGTAACTATCCATCATTTTCATTTCTTCTGCTGAAAAACCACCTTCAGGTCCTATCAGAAAAGCAACGTTTTCATCAAGAGCGTCTTTTATTGGAATACCAGACATTGTCTCATCTCCCACCACCAGTGCTTGCAGCACACGCGTTTCTGCTTCGGCATCTGCGACACGGGCGTTTTCTGCTTTGCTACCTGTTGCGTGGTATGCGTGATGTGCTTGCGAATGCGAAGTCGAAGTTGTCTCTACAAAAGAAAATGCATTGTATGCCTGCGCTATTTTCGATGTTGAAGCTGAATCAAGATTAGTAAATGGATCCAACGTCACGTTGGCAAGTCGGCTTAGGAAAGTGCTCAGCTCCACGGGATCGTGTATTTTCGGTACGGTCATGCGTCGCGATTGCTCAGCAGCTCCAATGACTATGCTTTTTGCTTTTTCGATATTTAATCTTTTGTGTTGGGTGTATCGGGAGATTACGGGAACTATTTCGGAGACTCCTAACTCGGTGGTTTTCTCCAGTAGTATAGACATTCTCGCTGGATTTATCAGAGATATCGCAAGTATGGGACCTCTTTCCTCAATTTGCTCCCGGAGTATGTTTAGACATCGAATGCGCCGCTTTTTTACATCGATGATTTCGCAATTCCATTCTCCGGAATATCCATTGAAGAGAATTAGCGAATCGTTTTTCCCGAGTCTGAGAACATTGGAGGCGTGATGCATCTGATGATCCGCAAGCATCACTTCCGTTTCTTCAGATAGTTGATGTTCAACAAAAAATCTTGCCGTATGCTTCATAGCTACCTTGATATGTAGGCGTTAACGCCGCCGTTTTTCATGGAGCGTATGAATTTATTGGCTTCGGTATCGTTCCGAAACGGACCAATCATTACCCGATAGCGTATGCCTTTTTTGCGTCCCAGATCGACCTTAACGATATTCTTATCGACATTGCGAAGAGCTCTATTATTGGGAAGTAGCCTTTTGTACTCGACTTCAGCTGCTGATTTTGTTGCCAAAGATGCTATCTGCACCATAACGCCACCATTCCTTTTGGCAGAAGCAGCAGAAGAGACGGAAGACTGCGAGTCATATTCCGACGATTTATTTACAAGCTCTTTCAATTTTGATTTTTTGTTTTTACGATGTGACTCACGATCTAATCTCTTTATTGGTGGCTCATAATCGTCATCTTCGGAATACTTCTCTCTTGCTTTTTTGCGGAGCGTTTTTTTAGCTGGAGTGCTTATTTCGACAATGTTAGAGGTTTTTTTTATGTTTCTGGCTTTGGGAACATTGGTAGCCAAAGAATCATCATCTTCGAATACAACCAATCCCTTTGATTCAATGCGATGTTCTTTGGAACTGCTCGTAGAGTTCTTGGATTTTTTTTTGGAACTACTCTTTGAGTGATCTCCAGTTGTAGTAGACGATTTATCTATTGTCGATGTTGAGCCTTTTTTTGCTCCACTTTTTACGTAGTTGATTTTATATTCTTTCTCCGGAGCCAACTCATCAAAAGCTTGTATTATATTCTTTTTTTCTTCGTCCGATAGTGAAGAGTCCATGTCCGTTCCATTTATGGACAGTACTTCCTCCGGTTGCGGAATGGTCTTGACAGCTACCGCTGCGGTTTTTTCGCCGGATATGTTATCGTAGACTATCTTATCCTGATGACCGATGCCTTCGTTCGGCTGCGGCTTGATTTTTACTGGTGTTGCATTTGCTCTTATGACCGGCAGCTCTTCTAAGCCAATTGATCTGGAGTTCGAATATATGAGGAAGGCCACGACGCCGAAAGCGGCAACCGAAGCCATACCGCCAAGAACAATGAACTTCCTGTCATTCTGCTGCAGAGACCAGTTTTTTCCGCTACTCTCCTGTGGCAATGGCTGCACAGGATCCATCGCATAGTTTTCGTAGTTATCAAAACTGTCTTCTTCGTCTAAAAAAGGACACATTAGCGCAGTTCCTTAATAGGTGTTACCCCAATTATCCCAAAGGCAGACTCTATTACATTTTGCATCACCATAACCAATACCATTTTTGCCGAGGTTCTCTGGAAATCGTCAGCTATAACGAATCTTAACATAGCATTATCTTTTCCCTGATTCCACAAAAAATGAAACTTTGAGGCCAGCTCAGATAGGTAGAAGGCTAATCTATGAGGTTCTTTGTTCTGGGCAGCCATAACAACTTGGCGTGGCCAATCGGCTAAAGTTTTCAACAGCTGAAGTTCTGCGTCCGAATCCAACAAACTGAGATTTACGTCAGCCACATCCGAAACAGGCTTATTAAAAGTCTGGGCAAATTGTTTTAGTACCGAATGCGTTCTGGCATAGGCGTATTGGACATAGAACACCGGATTATCCCGACTCTGATCAACGACTTTTTGGAAGTCGAAATCCATGGAAGCGTCGTCACGTCTGGTAAGCATAATAAATCTGGTGACGTCTTTACCAACGTTGTCCAGGACGTCTCGAACGGTCACAAATGTTCCGGCTCGCTTGGACATTCTCACTTCCTGACCGTTTTTCATGAAACGTACCAGCTGAACGATTTTTACCTGTAATTTCTTCTGGTTATCAGACAGAGCGGAAACGGCAGACTGCATACGCCTTACGTACCCTCCATGGTCAGCTCCCCAGAAGTTAATCATCTCATCAAATCCTCGAGTGATTTTATCCAGATGATAGGCTATGTCGGATGCGAAATATGTCCAGGATCCGTCGGATTTCTGCAGAGGGCGATCGACATCATCTCCAAAAAGAGTAGCTCTAAACAGAAGCTGCTCCCTTTCTTCCCAATCATCCGGCTCTTTTCCCTTGGGAACATCTAGAACTCCCGTATAAATCAATCCTTTGGATCGGAGAAAATCGATGGCATTTTCGACAGCTCCAGCTTTGATGTGCTTTAACTCGGAGGAAAAAATATCGTGACGTATACCGAGTCCATCGAGATCCTCTTTGATACAATCCATCATGTCAGCAATGGCGAATTCCTTGAAAAACGGCCCCCATTCACTTTCGTCTTTATCAACGAAAGAATCTCCGTACTTTTCCTTTAGTTTTTTTGCCGTATTAACGAGATATTCGCCCGGATACGCCCAGCTTGGAAGTTCTCCATCAGCTTTCTGAAATAACTCCAGATATCTATACCGAAGCGAGCTCGCCAAAATCTCGATTTGTTTTCCAGCATCATTTATATAGTATTCTTTTGTAACATCGTATCCCACAAAAGATAGCAGATTCGCAAGAACATCACCGGATACAGCTCCCCTCGCATGTCCTGCGTGCAGTGGGCCGGTTGGATTTGCAGATACATATTCGATATTTACCCGCTGTCCGTCTCCAATGTTTGTTTTTCCGAAATCCTTCTGCAGCATGTAATTGCAATGCTCGATTATGATGCGACTTGGTATTCGCCAATTGATAAAGCCAGGAGCTTTTACGGAAACATCAGCAAAATCCTCCGACGACTTCAACTGTTCACAGAGCTCATTTGCTATTACCAAAGGAGCTTTTCCGACCTTCTTCGCCAGAATCATGGCGATGTTCGTTGAAAAATCTCCGAATGACTCGTCCTTTGGAGGATCGACGGAAACCAGATCTTCATACTCGTTACCGACAAATCGCTTGATTATATTTTTATAGTGAAAAAAAAGAGCGCACTTCATATTAACCAACTCCCTGGAACATGCAATAATTCAACTAGCAATGCTATCATCAAAATATTTATTTAACAATCCGTTTGCTAATATGATACATGGCCTACGCATGAAATTTTAGTGATACATCAAACTGATATTTGAGCATCTCGCCCATTCAGAAACGAAGTGCATCAATGGGCAAAACAATCCAATTTGCCACAAAGACCTCTCGAGGTGTTTTGAAGTTTAGCATTTTCCGCAGTCGATTGTTAAGTTTATCTTCTATTTCTTGTGTTTTTTTAGAAGCTGCCCTGGAATTGGTTACCGTGTTGCTTTTGAAATTTTTTCCCAAAAGGGCTTGCAAAA
>BNWE01000078.1 GCA_025998595.1 Alphaproteobacteria bacterium
TAAAATTTAGCTAAAAACCTGTGTGCAAAAGTTCGACCAAAAGCTCTGGAGTAGCGGTCATTTCAGGGTGGGAAAGTGAAAATCACTTGTTCCGCTTGAGGAATTTCGATGTGTTTTCAAGGAGTTGTTACGGGGCGCTTGAGAAATAGAAGAGTGGTGGCGGATGAGATACAGAATCTATTGAAAAAGTCACATCAAGATGCCAATATCAACGTATGTAGTAAAGGTAGTGTTATGAAAAATGTTAAGAAAGATATTGTTGAAATTATCAATTCTTGTGAGGTCGCTTTTTTATCGACGATAAATTTAGATGGTTTCCCGGAAACTCGAGCCATGAGCAATATCATCAATATGAAGACAGATGAAGAGCTGAAAATATACTTTTCATCCCATGCGAACTCTCCGAAAGTCGAGCAAATCAAGAGAAACGACAACGCATCGTTATATTATTTTGTAACGGAGAATATGAAAAATGTAACCTTGTTTGGTAGAATTGAATCTGTGAATGATGAGTCGCTGAAGAACGAACTCTGGAATGAAGAATTCGCGCAATACTATAGAAACGGAAAAGATGATGAATTGTATGGCATTTTGAAATTCATTCCGACCGGATATAAGTACTATATTTACAGCGCAACTGGAATTCCAGAAAAAATTGAAGGAAAATTCTGAGATTCTTTCAGCATGGTCTACACCTCTTATACCAACTCTCATTGTTAAATATCCATAAGGCATTGAAAAGAGTTGCCATTATTGCTATGATCACGTTATGAAACAGTTTTGAGGTGGTAAATGTCAAGGAAATCTGGTTATGTGAGCGTTGAGCTGGAGAAAGCCGCAAATGCTGAGTTGAAAAGATTAGGAAGCTCAGTATTGGTCTCTAGGAAGTTGGAGGCAATAATAGCGGCATGCAAGTACAGTATATCGGAGGTTGCAAAGATTTACAGTATAACTCGCAAAACATTGCTATTCTGGATTAAAAATTTCCAAGAGACACGAATTGAGAAGTTGAAAGCGCCGCCATCACGCAGGCGCAAGAGCATTTTAGATAACTCAGACAGAGCGGTTATCAAGGAAATTATTGACGGCGACTCCCAGGTTACATTAAGTTTTTTGGTTCAGAAGATGCTTGAGCTTCGCGGCAAGAAAATAAGTGTAAGCAGCATGCAGAGAGAAGTTAAAAAGATGAGATATTCGTACATAACACCTCGTCCCCAACACTATAAACAGGATGTAGCTAAAGTTGCTGTCTTTAAAAAAAAAATTAATGAGGAGCTGAAAAAGAAGCCTTATGACGCAATCTTGTTTTCTGACGAAGCAAGATTTGGCACCCGCACAAAAATTGGCCACGGATGGTTTAAGACTAAACTTGACCCACTACTTTTTTGTGGCATATTTCTCTGATATTTCAGGAATTGCATAACTTCAAACGTCAGATGCATTGCGAAAGCAAGCAGAGTCTTTCTGTAACAGCGTCTGGATTTTTGCTATTTTGGGTTATTTTTGATCTTTTATAGGGATTATTTTTACGATTTCGATTGATTTTTTATGCTTACGATAGCAATTAGAAAGGGCTTGGTTGGTACAACATTCCGAAAAGATTAGAAAAACGCTCAAAAATCACCAAATAAAAGCAGTGGGTCAAGTTTAGGGTTTAAGAAGGGAGTGAGAACGCGGGTAAAGGTCAATATTGGTTACAAAGCATTTTATGTATACAGTGCAATTGATGCGAAAACTGACTCAAATTTCAGCATGGGATTTCCTCATGTCGATACAGCAACCATGAATATATTTCTACAAGAGCTTTCCAAAATATACGAAGGCTTGACAATTGCACTCATCATAGATGGCGCCGGCTGGCATAAGTCAGATGATTTGGAAATTCCGGAAAACATAGACATTTTTATACTGCCACCATACTCGCCAGAGTTGAATCCTGTCGAGCGTTTTTGGGAATATGTTAAGAAAAATATCCTACACAACAGACTGTTCGAGACTTTAGAGGAAATCGAAGAGGCTCTGCAAGCATTCATAGATTCTTTGCAGGATTCAGTAATTGCCCAATTATGTAAAAATAATTATTTGGATATTTAACAATGAGAACTGGTATTATTGTGGTGACTGTCATTGTGATTACTGAGTATGGCTTGAGTAAACGCTTGTTTGATTTCTACAGAATTCTGATCTAATGATGTTGGAAATAAACCTAAATAACTATCAATTGCTTTTGCTGATCCGTTTGCAATTAAAATAGGAAGGACATTTTGCTGTTATGAAAAATTTCCCAAAGCTTTCTGTGCCTTCGTTATGAGAGAATCATTCGAATCCAGGCCAATTAGACTATATTCAACTGGTAATTTTTTTGCTTTTAATAATCTGGACACGTGAGCTTTTATCATTGTGTTCCAACATTGCTCAAATTCTTGCTTCTGTTTTTCATCCAGATCATAGTGCCACACTCCTCTAACTTCAAACTTTTTCATAGGATCAAGGTAAATACGAGCTTCGCTTGTTAAATTTTGAAGATCACGACGTTCTTCTGGTTTTTTCCCAGCTTCTTCTTGAAGGTTATGTATCATTTGGATAATTGATGGAGTTATGGACTTATCCTCTTCGTGTTGCTTCAGTATCCTTTGGATAACTAATGGAGTAATGTATTTATTATCTATTTCTGGTATTTCTGACTCATATGGCGCATATGGGTTTCCATTGGCGTCAGCTAACAGTGTGTGCGTTCTGCTCAAGTCAGCGGGGATACTGACGGCCAACATACCGCCATTTGGTTTTGATCCTCCAGCAGATTGATAAAAATGCGCATAAAGAGAGTACCATTCGTTATAGCATTGTTGAGCAAGCTCAATAGGCATTCCTAACGATACAAGCATTTTCAGCATGAAACTTTTAGCTGAAGAAATATTAAAACTACGAGAGGTGAAAAAGAAGCCCAGACTTGAAGGTTTGTCTGATATCATTGTCGGATTAACAAACAACATCCGTGTATCGTTACCATTCTTGTAATCTTCGCAACCTAATACATCGTACATCTCAAAAATATTTTTGTATGGTTCTTTCGTGTTTTTATTTATGAAAGGAATGTGATTTCCTCTCAATCCTTCGAAATCATCCATATGCTCACCTTTAAGAAGTGCATGTAAGCTAGCCGTGTACTGATAAAAAGACAAAAAAGCACCACCAAGTCCATGATACATAACCAGATTGCCTTTTTTATATTCTTCCAATTCGAACACAAAAAGTTCCGCAAGTTTTTCTATCGCTTTCTGATCCCACATCGATGGTGGCCACGCTTTTTTGATAAAAGTCTCGAGGTTTTGCTTTAAAGCAGCAAGCGAGTTTCCATCTATGTATTTGTTTCCGAGAGCAATCTTCAAATGAACTTGCGTTGGACTCAGTGGATACTTCTCATTCAAACCGTTCCATTTTGTTTCTATGGACTTTTTAACGACTTCTCTTAAATTTGCCGCTTGTTCCGCTGTAAGTTTAGAGCCTCCTTGATGCGGTTGGAGACGTTTCAATCGCTCTGGCGCAAGGCACTCAAGCTTCAAAGATTGTATGTATGCTATTTCAGCGTCAGATACTGGAGTTGAGCTTTCACCACGCTTAGGCAGCGTCCGCAATAATCCTTCCTGATCCTCAATAAGTTTTTTGATTGATGGATTCTCCTGGATTTCCTTTTGCCAATTAGTTTGCATTTGTAAAATACTGCCTGGAGCAACTCTGTTCAGAGATGCTGAGGCCAGACATTCGTTATTCATAATTAATGTAGCCGAATAGAATAAAACCGTAAACGCTGTAAGTGTGCTCTTTTTCATTTCGAAAATCTCCCAAAAACAAATTAAGTCTAATTGTAACACTTCAAAGAATAAAAGTCAAGAAAAATTTTGTGCTTATTCTTATGTTTTTTGTGTGCTAATTGGGCACTGTTGTCACTTTGTTCTGCTACTGCAGCATTTCCCTAAACTTCTGTGCATCAGTAAAAAGCAGTTGGACGCCCATTCAGGAATGAAGTGCATCATTTTGCGGAACCTTAGCATTTGCCAAGAAGACCTCGAATGGCGTTCTAAAGTTTAGCACTTTCCGCGGTCGATTGTTAATTTTATCTTCGAGAGTAGAGAAGCTCATTACTGAACTTCCCCCTCAACAGAACCGTGCAAGCGGTTTTCCCGCACACGGCTCCCAGTAGTATCTTTGTAATCCACTTATATCATTAACGTATTTGTCGATATTGCTGGCCTTATATCCCTATCAACAACTCCATTAACAACGCGATACTACCCGCTCCCCTTCGCTCCACCCGCATTACCAGGTTTCTCAACTACTACGAGAGCGCCGGACTTCTCACGTTCCTTCCGTCAGGATCCTCCTTTATAGGGATTCTCCATCAGTACCTCTCGCGAGGAGAATGTGAGATCTCTCCTGTTCCGCTGCGATACTATGCACGCTCGCCAGGTTCTCAGACCCCGACAGAATTCCATACATCTCGCGCTACCGTCATATGGAATGTTGCCTGCTTCCAAATCGAAAGAATCGGCTTCTGCCACTAATTCAATTTCGAGGCTCAATCACTTCACGCTTACGCATTCCGGCTCTCGTGCTCTCGGCCCTACGCTTAATCCTGGCGTCACCGCTTCAGATCCAAGGACTCGATACCTGGTGCTCGCTAGGCTTTCCAGGGCTGGGCTGCCTCCAGCTGTATCACAGCAGCTTACAAATAACGCTCATTTCTGAGCCTTAAGTGAAAGTGACGTTCACTACGTTCTCGCCACTTTGCAGGACGCACCGATCTCTTGAATTTTTTCGTCTGAAACATCTTTGAAATCGAAATTCTTCGGCAAATACTGTCGAATCAATCCGTTCGTATGCTCGTTAAGCCCTCTCTCCCAGGAATGGTACGGCGTTGCAAAGTAAGTTTTTGCCTTCAATTTCTTGGCGATCACCTTATGTCCGGCAAACTCGCCCCCGTTATCAAAAGTCATCGTAAGCACCTGTTTTTTAATTGGTTTTAGCTTTTCCTCCAGACCAGCATTTACATTTTCTTTGGTTTTTCGTCCGATTTTCTTCGTTTTTAGCAGCGTAGATTTGCGTTCCACAACCGTAAGTAGAGCCGTTCTGCTGCCATGACTTATGATGGTGTCGCCTTCCCAATGTCCAAAGGTAGATTTGCTATTCACAATCGCTGGACGCTCGGAGATATCAACGCGATTCGGGATAAGCTTGGCTCCAGCTTGCTTTGACGAGTACTTGCGATATTTCTTGCCTCCATGCCTTAGATGCTGATATAACAGGCCTCCATTGCCCCTGTCTGCTCTGATGTAGCTGTAAATCGTCTCATGACTGACAACGGCTCGACCTTGCTCTAATTTGAGACGTCCTGAGATTTGCTCCGGACTCCAATCCTTTTCTATGCACTCTCTAATTTTCAACTCCAGATTGCCTTTTAGCTTTTTGGGAACATTGACAGCTGAAGATCGACGTTCAATCGCCTTCTTATCGGCAATTTTTGCTGCATATTCGCAACCTTTTGAATTTCTTGCGATTTCTCTGCTGACGGCCGACTGACTTATGCCTATTTTTTCAGCAATCTTTCGCTGAGATAAACCCATTGACTTCAGAACCTGAATCTGAGACCTTATTTCCAGAGTCATGTGATGATAACCTTTTTTGGCCATGTTAACCTCTCTTTTAAAATACAAACTAAATTCGAGATTAACTTCTTCACGTGACTTTCTTCAAGACTATTTTTACGCAGCTTGCAAAAAATCCTCACTTTTTAGGCCGTAAAATGATGCACTTCGCTCTTGAATGGGCGTTCCACATGCTTGCTGATCGTTTCCTCATCCAGAAACAACGCTTCCGATATATATCTGTAGCTCCACCCTTTATTCGACAACAATACCGCTTTTATACGATCTGCCGTGCGCCGATCCTTCTCTTGTCGATGACGCTGCTTCAGCTCCGTT
Source organism: Alphaproteobacteria bacterium (assembly GCA_025998595.1). The sequence goes on from BNWE01000078.1 coordinate 5,979, forward strand.
TCTTCTTCTTTCGTTAAAAAATTTTTCATGGTATGTTTTTAGCACATCTTTAGACAATTTCCAAGCTCTTAATCGCGAGATGTATATATGAGTGAAATGCTATTGAAACGACAGTCGATTTTTCATCAGATGGAATTGCTAGAACGCGAAAAAAAATCTATGCACAAATGTTTGATGAAGGAACAGGAAAGAGCGTCAAAAAGCAAGGCCAGCGGCAAGAAAAAAGTCGCGACTGGAAAATGGATGAAAGAGGTTGGAGATCTGAAAGGCATGAAGGCAGAAAAATCCCAGGGCAGCAAATTGAAGTCCATCGATGAAAGAAAACAGAAATTATCGGAGCAACTGTCGCAAATGCGTC
>BNWE01000079.1 GCA_025998595.1 Alphaproteobacteria bacterium
CGAATCAGCGCCAGCGTAATAGTGTTTGCGCCACGGGCATTTACATCTCAAAACAAGTTTGCCATTTCCAATGCGCCCATTGCAGCTTCGGTTCCCTTGTTTCCGCTTTTGGTACCGGCTCTTTCTATCGCCTGTTCAATTGTGTCTGTTGTAAGTATACCGAAAATTACCGGAGTTTCCGTCGTAAGACCGACATGCGCTATACCTTTTACAGCTTCGTTGGCAACAAAATCGAAGTGAGGCGTTGAACCTCGAATTACCGCTCCCAACGCTATAATCGCATCGTTTTTTTCTGTTTCTGCGACTTTTTTGCAAGCATATGGAATTTCGAAGGCTCCGGGAACTTTGTAAATCGCTATGTTGTCCTCATCGACTCCATGACGCACCAGAGTATCTATAGCTCCCGACACGAGATTTTTCGTGATAAAATCATTGAATCTCGAAACAACTATCGCGAATTTTTTCCCCTTTCCATCGAAATTACCTTCTATTACTTTACATGCCATAATATTTACTCCTTATCAATGTGTGCCACACGGGCATTTATACCAAATTAAATTGAGAATGTGGGATTTTATTCGCATGGATCCCTACGTCGCTACGCTCCTCTGGATGACGAAAACGCTGAAATTACTGCCATCATGCTGGCAGATGTCCCATTTTCTCTCGCTTTGTACATATGTATTTTTCATTCTCCTTATTGATAGCAGCGATTATGGGAATACGTTCCACTACTTCAATGCCATATTTTGAGATTCTCTCTATTTTTTGCGGATTATTGGTCATTAGCCGTATTTTCTTTACGCCCAGCTTTACAAGTATTTGCGCGTCAAGAACGTAATTGCGCAGATCGTTTTCAAAACCAAGCTTAAGATTCGCTTCCACCGTATCAAGCCCTTCGTCCTGAAGACTATACGCTTTTATTTTGTTTATGATTCCAATGCCTCGTCCTTCTTGAAACATATATAGTAGTATGCCGCATCCTTCTTGGCTTATTCTTTCCATTGCCATATTAAATTGATCCCCGCAATCGCATCGTTTGGAGAAAAAAGCGTCTCCCGTAATGCAGGAAGAATGTAGTCGCACAATGACTGGTTTCCCGTTATTGATATCACCTTTCGTTAGGGCTATTGCTTCTTGGTTATTGGCGCGATTTCTAAAGGCAATGATTTCGAAATCTCCGTATTTTGTTGGTAATTTCGCTCTGGCAACCTCTTCCACCGGCGAATCATGCTCCAATCTGTAGGAGATAAGATCTTCAATGGTGAGTATTTTTAAATTATGCTTTTCCGCGAATTTCTCCAGCTGAGGCATGCGAGCCATGGTGCCGTCGTCGTTCATTATCTCGCAAATCACAGCGGAAGGATTCAATCCGGCCAAACGCGCCAAATCCACAGAACCCTCAGTTTGCCCTTGCCTGACCAACACGCCCTCGGAACGAGCTTTTAGGGGAAAAATATGACCGGGAACGACTATGTCATCTTTGCCTTTGGAAGGATCTATGGCCGTTAGTATCGTCTTCGCTCTATCGGCGGCGGAAATACCAGTGCTAATTCCCTCTTTGGCTTCTATGGAATAGGTAAAACCAGTACCAAATCGACTTTTGTTGTGCTCTTGTTTTATCATAAGAGGAATTTCAAGCTCTTCACATCTTTCGGACGTAAGCGGCAAGCAAATTAGCCCCCTCCCTTCCTTCGCCATGAAATTAATTATTTCCGGAGTTGCGAATTCCGCCGCTATCATGAGATCGCCCTCATTCTCACGATTTTCATCATCGACCAGAATGATCATACGCTCGTTTTTTATTTCTTCTATAGCTTCTGAAACAGTTGCTCGAACATTACCCATATTTTACATTACTCCAATTTTTACCAATCAGAAAGCAGTGATTCTAGTCTAGATTCTTTCGAATTATATCTCAATAGTTTTTCTGTATATCTTGCAATTACATCGACCTCTATATTTACAACATCTCCTATTTTTAGAATTGATAAATTTGTATTGGCATAGGTATGCGGAATGACAGCTGCGGAAAATGAGTCTCCATAGTCTTTTGCAACCGTGAGACTTATGCCATCTAGAGCAACGGAGCCCTTTTCGGCAATGTACTTCCGCAGTAATTCAGGGCAGTCTACAATCAGTTCGAAAAAATCACCAAGATGCGCAATTTTTTGCAGATGCCCCACATTGTCCACATGCCCCTGCACCAAATGACCACCAAGCTTATCGTCTATTTTTATTGCATGCTCGATGTTTACTTTTTTGTTGGAAGATATATGTTTTAGGGAAGTCCTGTTGAGCGTTTCACCTGAAACATCAGCGATAAATCCCTTGGAATAAAAAGAAGCCGCAGTGAGACATACGCCATTTACGGATATCGAATCTCCCAGTTTTATATCATTTACATTGCACTCCACCGTTATTTTCGCTGAATTCCCGGCGAATTTAATACTTCTTATATAACCACACTCTCTAATAATCCCGGTGAACAATAGATTCTCCCAATTTTCTTGTGATACTCAATACGTCCTCAGTGTAATCCTTCAATTTCCCTTCAAAAACAAAATCATCTCCTGATTTATCGCATTTCATATTCTTGATTTTTATGGCATCGCGTAGGAAATCTATCCCCGTACCGCCGACACTTCCTTTGGCGCAATCGCCTCCGATCAGGATTGGCGCCGTAAACACACACACACGATCTACTTGCTGCTCTTTTAAAAAAGCTCCTAAAATGGTACTTCCCCCTTCGACCAATATGTTCATTATATTCAATTCGCCGATCTTGCGCAAAGCCGTAACGATGTCAACTCGCTCTTTTCCGGCAGTAATTACGGTTATGCCTTTTTCAACAAGGGTATTGATTTGTTTTTTGTCTGCTTCTTCCGAAACCACAACAATTAGCGGAGAAATTTCAGAATTGGATACAACCAGCTTGGAATCCAATGGAATTCGGCATTTGGAATCAAAAACGATTCGTGTCGGCTGTCGGTCAGTGGCTATGTTTCTTACTGTAAGCTCTGGATTATCCTTTATCACCGTATCGATCCCCACCAGCACCGCATCGCTACTTTTGCGCATCATATGTGCTTTACGACGAGATTCCTCCGACGTAATCCATTTGGAATCTCCCGTATTCGTGGCTATTTTTCCGTCCAAACTTTGAGCTATTTTCGCCGTAACATATGGAATTCCCGTTTGCATAAATTTCGTGAAATCCTCAATAATTTCCGCGCATGCGACGTCATTTACTCCATATACCGTTTCTATGCCGGCTTCGTTCAGCACACTCGCCGCTTTTCCGGCATGCTTTGGATTTGGATCCGCCACTCCGATAAACACTCGTTTCACGCGGGAATTAATAAGCGCCTGAGTACACGGAGGCGTTTTCCCATAGGTTGTACACGGCTCCAATGTTACGTAAATGTCCGCTCCTTCCGCCTGTTCTCCAGCGTCTTTTAGAGCCATTATTTCAGCGTGATCGCCTCCGAAATATTTATGCCACCCGGCGCCAACAATTTTAGCGTCCTTGACTATTATCGCTCCCACACATGGATTTGTCTTCGTATACCCCTTTCCCCGGAGAGCCAACGCCAACGCCAATGCCAACGTGACGTTGGATCCGTTTACTGGAACTTCTTCATCGTATGCGAGCATTATCTTCGATATTGGAGCCGCTTCAGCAAAAATAGATGCCTGTGCGGCACGCACCGCGACGTTGAATTGGTCAGGTTCTATAGGAGATCTATCAGTCATTACTCAGCTCTTAATCATTTAGATGCAGATGTTAACATGATTCCATCCACATGATGTCAGATTCAGAAACTTGAGTCAATTGGATTATCGCAACACAAACTTGTCAAAAGAACGAGCATTAATCAACTTACAACTAGTTGCATATGCTCATTCAATATAAGAAGTTAGTCTTCATCAATAGTTGATGAATCAGAAGTATTAGCGTTAGCAATTGCAGATGCGAACAAATCGGAAAGCCCGCGTGTGCTAAAAGTACTTAATCGTTGACGAATGCTTTGAGGACTATTTTGGCCTGAAACAGAGTTCTCGCTTGATGAATAAAAACGCAATTCTGCCGGATCATAAAAATATTCTTCATCATCTACGAAAACACATTTTACAACATCAAACTCCAAAGAACTACCTGAGATAAGCTTAGATGGTAAACCAAATAATGTGCCGAGATGCATATATATTTTATCTTCCAAAGTCAATTGTGACATGAGAAGCTGATCATCGGGAGCACATGTTGCCGCTGGGACGACATTGATTACAACACATCTCTTACAAAGATCTTTTTCTCGTGCCTGGATCATAAATCCTGGTGCAAGCACTTGCGCCAAATTTTTAACCTGCTTCAGTTGTTCTTTTGGCGCTTTGCATATGGAGAAGTAGCCATTCCATAATTTATTAAACACATTGCTTGCTTTTCCAGATTTCCAAACAACATGCTCTACCACTCCAGGAATGATATTATAACTGATTCCACTAACTTTCTTGGCTGATGTCTGTAGTCGAACAACATCGAGGACTGGTGAAGCACTATAACTGAGATTAAGAGAGCTCTGAGAATTAGGATTGGGATTTTGAGCAAAAAAACTACTCAAGGAATTTGGATTGGGAAGATTAGAAGAATGCCCATCTCCTGCGATCAATATGGCCATCAATGACGCGCAATATAACAAAAACTTTTTTTCCATAAGAACCTCCGTAAATTTAAATAAGAAAAACACATAATATTATGGTGCACTATTTTTACATTGGTTGCAATATGTTTCTTGTGGTAATGCTAATGATTTTGTTTAAAGAACCGGCATTTGCACAAAAAAACCATCACGTTTTCTTTTTTGTATTTATAGAAACACAACTCCGAAATTGCAGAGCTTCATTTTGTCATCCTTGCGAGCAAAACGCAGCTTGCACCTAGGTTGCAAATTGTTCTTCTATAATTTTCTTTTCCAGTTGGCGGCCTTCATCAAAGAGTAGTGTGAGTGTTATATTCTTCTCTTCATGCACCCTTACTTTTGATACTTCTCTGAATTCGACATAGTCCGCAACTGCACATACCGGCCTCCCGCAATGATCTACTACCTCAAAGTCGATAATCGTATCTGACGATAGCAGAGCACCTCTCCAGCCACGTGGGCGAAACGAACTTATGGGAGTAAGCGCCATTAACCTTGATCCAACGGGTATTATGGGACCATTTGCCGAATAATTATAGGCCGTACTTCCGGTTGCAGTGGAGGCAATAATACCATCGCAAACCAATTCGGGAATTCTTTCAATTCCATCGATACTTACACGGATTTTTGCCGCCTGATGGGTTTGGCGGAGAAGGTACAATTCGTTTACTGCTATGGTATTGAACATCTCACCGTTACATCTCTCGGCTATTATTCGTATGGGATGAATTTTTAACGGAAACGCTCTTTCTATTCTTTTAATCAAATCATCTTTTTGATATGTATTCGTGAGAAATCCAATTCCTCCTCTATTCATACCATACATTGGAATTCCAAGCTCTGCCGTCTCATGAAACGCCCTCAGAACAGTTCCGTCTCCCGATAAGACAACAATAACGTCCGCATTATTCAACTCAGACTGGCCATAAGCTTCTATCATACATTCAAAAGCATTCTGGGATTTAGCATTAGGCGAACAAATAAAATGTATATTCATTGCAACAGCAACCTATTCTCAGCCAATTTCAATTTTCACGACCTTCCAAATGTGGCTTTTTCAAAGTCACCAACAATCTAGGGAATAGAGAGTACCATAATTTTTAATGCTTATCCATTAACGAAAGTATGTTTTTTTATCATCCGCATAAGATTTTCAGATACCGAAAACAAAGAATCCAATCGAACAACTTTTTAACAAAATAGTAATATGCTTCCCATTTTTTAGACCGCTGGCGTGAGATTTAGAGAACCGAGTTCAGTGAGTTCGGCATAAACAAAATCACCAACTTAAGTCCCTCCGCGTACTCTTCAAAGATTTTTCGAAAAAAACTTCGAGAAGGTGGTTGACGTTCACGATGGAAGAATGTATAACTGATCACACGCTCATTGAAAAAGTAAAAAACGAGAATAGAAGAAGGGATATGTAGGTGGCGCGTTTAGAGCCTATTTACATATCAGATCTTGCGTCAGATATGAAGTAGGCTAGGATGGCTTTTATAGTCATTTAACTTGAGAGTTTGATCCTGGCTCAGAACGAACGCTGGCGGCACGCTTAACACATGCAAGTCGAACGGTACTGTG
>BNWE01000080.1 GCA_025998595.1 Alphaproteobacteria bacterium
ACATAGAAAACCAAAGTGATGGGCCAAATGAATTCAAGGTATGGGACGAAAAGTAGGATTTATCCGCATTCAGCGTATCTTCAGATTCTTAGCATACCTCCTGCTTTAGCAGGTCGTAATTGATTCATATGCTTACAAACAGTAACAGTTGCATGACGCAAACGGTATCCGTGTCCTTAGCAAACGATTTGATACAATGCAAAGCATTTTACAAAAAGATTAATAATACATTGATTTTTTTAAAAAAATTATTAAGCGAGAAGTAGCCGCTCTTGAACCACTTTCATTATTCTGGAAAAAACTTTTTGTTCGGATCCGGCAGCGTTTACAATTACCGATCTGAAGGAAAAAATTTCTGCGGTTTTCTGGAAGCCTTTTCTCACGAGATCGTGTTTGTCCTTTTTCATGAGGTCATATTCATCAGGAATTAGATTCCTGGTTGATAATCGCCCAATAGAAATGTCCGGATCTACGTCCAGTACTATTGTGAGATTCGGTTCGAAGTCACCAATGGTTATTTTTTTCAGTAACATGATATCTTCAAATGGCACATTTTTAAGCACCCCCTGATACACAAGAGAAGAATCGTAGAACCTATCGCAAATGACGAAATATCCGTCATCCATCATCGGTTTTATGAGCTTTACGAAATGATCACGACGAGCTGCAAACATGAGTAACAACTCGCAAAGCGGCTCCATATCAGATGGTTTGGACGTCTTCAGGACGTCGCGTATCTTTTCTCCAATGACGTCTCCTCCGGGTTCCCGCGTTTTCACCGCCTTCAGCCCCATGTCAGTAAGCTTCTGCGCCAATAGCGATGCCTGAGTGCTTTTTCCAACACCTTCGCCCCCCTCAAACGTCACCAGCGTGCCCAACGTGACGTTGGATCCATTTTCTGCTTCGCTATCTTCTGAAACGTATGAGAGATGAGTTTTCGATGTTGGAGTTGAGTTGATGTTTGACTGGATCCCTACGTCGCTACGCTCCTCTGGATAACGAGAAACGCTGAAACTACCATCATGAATGGAGTTACTCATCAATATAATTCCTCGCAATTACATCTCGCATACCACTCAGTTTGGGGCAGTGGCGTTAACGCCCGTGGTGCAACCACCGTCACGGCTGGCCTAAGAAAAACGCCTTTACTCGCTCCCAGGCATTTAGTCTATCGACGCCTTCTATGGCAAAGACATCGTATGGCTTGGATACAAACGTTCCGTATTTAAAGACCATCGTTCCCAATTTACTACCGACTATTACTGGCGCTTCATACGGTTCATTTAAAGTGAATTCCACTTCTATATCCTTTCTGTATTTTTTTAGAATTGAGGCCGTAATATCTTCGTGGGTGCATACGCCAACGGTATTGCTTTTTCCAACCGAAACCTTTGCTGTTCCAATTTGTTTGTAGGAACCTGCTATGGTGACCGGCATAAACTCGGCAAATCCAAGGGAGAGAACTTTATTGGATTCCCTTATTCTTCCCTTTGCGCTTTTGCAGCCGTTTACGACGCAGATAAGTCTTTTGCCATCTTTCTTGCCGGATATCACAATTCCAAATCCGCCGGCGTTTGTGCTTCCAGTTTTAAGTCCATCTACATTCAGAGAATTTCCCAGCAATGTATTTCTATTAAACTGCTTAATACCATTTATCGTAAATTCCTTTTCGGAAAAATAATGATAATACTGCGGAAAATCAGTTATGACATGCTTTGCTATTGTTGCGAGATCGCTGGCGCAGGAATAATGCTCTTCGTCCGGAAGTCCAGATGAATTCGTAAAATGCGTATTTTTAAGACAAAATGTTGCTGCCTTTTCATTCATGAGCTCTGCGAAAGCGTCTTCAGTTCCTGACATTTTTTCTGCGACAATCGTACAAGCATCGTTCCCGGAATGAACGATAATGCTTCGGATTAGATCTTCTATTTTTGCAGTGGTACCAGCTTGAAAAAAACTGGTGGAGCCACCTTTGCTTTTGCTTTGAGCAAATTCGCTTACAGGAAGTTCATCCTCAAGTTTTAGCACACCATTTTCAATGGCCTCAAACAGCAAATAGGCGGTCATTAGTTTTGTCATGGATGACGGCGGGCAACGCTCATCTGCATCTTTTTCAAACAGACGTTCATCGCTATCGAAATCGACGAGGATCATTTGAGCGGCGCCGATTTCCTGTATGTTTTCTTTGGTTACTTTATTGGATGTATTTTTTTCTTTTGCTATCGATTGAGAAATTTTCTGTGCCTTTCCCCTTGAGCGTCTTGCATCGCAATCGGAAATAAAAACAGAAAACGATAATACGCCAAGAAATAAGACTTTTTTTAACATTAGATTCCTCCAACAACCATTTCTTCAAGTAGAATACTAGGCGAACCAAAACCAGAGTTCATTTCAAGATCCGATCCAATCAGACAATTCGAAAACATATCGATAAAATTTCCAGCGATGGTTATTTCGTGTACCGGATACGAAATTTCGCCGTTTTCTATCCAGAAACCGGCTGCGCCCTGACTGTAGTTGCCGGTTATGACGTTTAGGCCGTGTCCCAACACATCAACCACGAACAATCCGCTTTTGATGCTTTTTAGGAGGTCATCAAACGATTTATCTCCGTTTTCAATGCATATGTTATGTGGAGCGATGCCGTCCCAGCCGGACGAATTCGCCGTGGACGTCATGCCCAATTTATTGGCGTACTTGGTATTCAGCAGAAAAGAATTTACTACGCCGGAGGAAATTACATCTGTGTTGACGCACTCCAAACCATCTGCATCAAACGGACGTGACCGAAGTCCACGAGCTGTGTCGTATCTATCGGAAACATTTAGACGATCGCCGAAAACTTTTTGCGACAGTTTATCCTTCAGAAAGCTAGTGCCTTTGGCCACCAGAGATCCGTTTAGCGCGTCCATCATGCTTTTTAGTATACTGCGTCCAACTCTTTTGTAAAACAAAACCGGAACTTTGCAGGATTTTATCTTTCGGGATCCCAATTTTCGCACGGTCATATCTGCTGCTTCAAGCGCCACTTGCTCTGGAGTTTTCATATCCGCATAGTAGACGGCGTTGGAATAGCTGTAATCCCGCTGCAGTTCTCCGTCTTTTTCGCCGAGTGTTTCAATCACTATGCTACTGACGGATTTATCATATTCGCCGACGAAGCCCTCGCTCTTCAGGAGAACTGTTCTGGTGAATACATTCTCCATCTGCGCTCCACCGGAATTCGTAATTCCATTCACTTGCAGAGCAACGGATTCGCATTTTACCGCTCCCTCCAGAAGAGTTTCCCAGTGTACTTCCGTCGGATCAAATATGTCCATCTCTTTGAAATTCTTACACAATTTGGATGCGTCCGCTCTGGATACAACAATCTCTTCCGGAGAATTTTTGGCTACTGCAACGGCTTTTTCCACAAAAGCATCTTCTTGCAATTCTCTTATATTATTGGTAACGACGTTGGCGCTTTTCTTTCCGATGAACACGCGCATATCGACGTTTATAATCTCCGACTGCGTTAAATTTTCCAGCTTGGTTAGGCGAGTGGATACGGAAACGCCCTTTCGCTCCACCAGCATGAGATCCACACTATCCGCTCCCAGCGATTTCGCTTTTTTTATAACATCTTGAAGTATTTCTATATCCATAAATTATTCTCCGGATAAATTTTTCAATAAAGTAGCCTGCACTATTTCGTCGGACGTGTCTACATTGCCGTCTTTTATCATTAGCGAAACGAAGTTAAAGACATTTCGAGCAAACAATCGACTGGAATCCTGCGCAACATGCGCCGCCAAATCAGCATACCCTATGATTGTGATGCCCCCCACATTCACAACCTCACCTTTTTTGGATAATGCGCAATTTCCGCCGCTTTCGGTGGCCATGTCCACAATGACGGATCCGACCTGCATGGATTTCACCATTTGCTCCGTAATGAGGAGAGGAGCCGGCCTTCCTGGAATTTGAGCCGTGCTAATTACTATGTCCATCTTGGATATGGTTTGCGAAAGCTTTTCCGCCTGACGTTTCTTGTAGTCTTCGTCCATTTCTTTGGCGTATCCACCAGAAGTCTCGCCACTGGAGCTAGCCTCAACTGAGACAAATGTCGCCCCCAAACTCTCCACCTGCTCCTTGGCGGCTGCTCTCACATCGAAGGCGGAAACGACCGCTCCAAGACGTTTCGCTGTGGCAATTGCTTGCAATCCCGCTACTCCAGCTCCCAGAATCAGTACTTTGGCGGGACGGACAGTGCCGGCAGCGGTCATCATGAGGGGAACCACTCGTCCGTAAAACGACAGAGCCTCCAGCACGGCCTTGTATCCGGCGATGTTCGATTGCGAAGACAAGACATCCATGGACTGCGCCCTCGTTATGCGCGGAACCAGTTCCAACGCATAGCAATTTACACCGTCATCGGACAGCTTCTTAAGGGTTTCTTTATTCCGAAAGGGAGACAAAATAGCGATTAAATGTGCTCCGGATTTCAACTTAAAACCCGCCCCCACCAAAGACGGCTTTACACAAACGTAGAAGTCCGCATCATTTACAACGCCGGTTTTCTTGATTTTCGCTCCAGCAGCGACGTATTCGTCGTCGGAAAATCCAGCTGAAATTCCAGCGCTTTTCGGCAGAACAACTTCAAATCCAAGATCAATATATTTTTTGGCGGTCTCCGGAGTAATGGCCACACGCTTCTCTACTCCATCAATGATTGTGCTGATTTTCACGAAATAACTCCAACAAATAACATTTATAAAATACTTTCAATTAAGCAATCCCTCGAGAACGGTAATGTCTTGTTGTTTATACCACAAAAATAGCTTCTTAAAAAATGCCCTGTTATTTTTAATGCGAGAAAAATATGTCCGAGCCGGAGTGGTTGCACCACAGGCGTTTCATTTTGCATCGGCAGTTCTTGCAAGATGGGCGCTAATGGCTTTGCCTTCTGTTGCGTGTAATTATAGTGTTTCTCGTCATCCAGAGGAGCGCGCAGCGCGACGTCGGGATCCAGTTGAACAAAATCCGTATTATCGTGGTGTAACAGCTCATCCGGAGTTCCGACAGAGCCACGGAATCCATCCTCCTTAAGAACGGAAAAGCCTCGGTTTTGAGTACGACACCCTGGAAGCAAAAAATCCGGTAATTTGAATAGCTTATCCTTATACTTCTCTCCCGCTTCTGCCGTAACTGCGCATCCGGTTTTGGGAGAGATGTAGGCGAGACCTTCCGTCGCTCCAGTGAGAGCGCATTTAGATAGATCCAAACCAAATCCCACTTCCGACAAGAATTTCATTTCGAAAAATACGTAATCGACAATCCAATCTCCGCGAGAAATCGCAAGCATCAGCGACTTCAGCTCATCGAACAATTCCGGATGAGGAGCTTTTTCCGGCATTCCATTGCGACACATGGAGCAGGCACTGTCAATTGCAAAGATTCCGCTGGAATTCTTAAACACATGAACAAACGGAGAAAATACATTTTCCACCGTCAGCGTACCAAGACGCTCGGCGCTGCGTCCCCTCCAGGATACATCACTCACGTCGCCCGGCTGAATCGATGCCTTCATGCCATTCACCAGCCCCGACGTCTTTCCCAGAGATTTATTAAACACGGTCACGATTCGAGAACTTTCCGAAAAAGCCTTCAGCGAAAGGATAATGCACTCATCTCTCCACTGCATTCACAACTCCAATGATACATGAGATTATTATACAACACGACGTATGCTGATTGTGTGTTTTATTGAAGATGGATGCTTTTTTATGGATCGCAATACCATAAAACAGAAGTTGTTTTGCGAAAATTTTTCAAAAGACTTGCAAAAAATGCCAATTGCGCGTACACTAGTTAATAAGAAACAGAGACAGATGTGTCATGCGATATCGATGCTTATATCAAATATAAGGATAAACCGGCTCTGTGAGAACAGATTGTAGCGTTTCTTAAAAAATATGGATTCGATGTCAAATTGCATCCGGAATTTGATCTGTTGAAATGTTCCGGATTTAATCCGATCGTTAGGGATTCAGCAAAAAGAAGACCAACTTCTCAATTGTAATGGGTATAGATGAAAAACGCATATGCAGCACCCACTTAACATTCAGCATCAAATGTGATAGTATAAAACAATATGATAGTGAGTCAGCAATGAGTACTGCAACAAGAATAAACACAAAGAGAACTCCATGCAT
>BNWE01000081.1 GCA_025998595.1 Alphaproteobacteria bacterium
TACATAGAAAACCAAAGTGATGGGCCAAATGAATTCAAGGTATGGGACGAAAAGTAGGATTTATCCGCATTCAGCGTATCTTCAGATTCTTAGCATACCTCCTGCTTTAGCAGGTCGTAATTGATTTGTTCTTCCACGTATCCTGCTCGTTCACCGAAAAACGTATTGTCGAAGGTTTTGTGATTCACAATCCGTTGAAAGCGAATTTGAGCATATGTTTCCAAGTAACTTTTGATTTGCGCAAGCCACTGTTTTTCTTCTTGATTTCCGTAACCGCCTTTGTCTTCGATCCAGTCATTGAAACATCGCAAAGCCGCGTTCATTGCTTCGCCAACTGGCCATCCGGTAATTCCATAATTTGTTGCCAACTCGCCAGCGAATCCGAATGTAAAAAATATATCGAAAACTCTGTGGTCTTGTCCTTCTGCGCTAATTGGTAGATGATTTTCTTTGGCTTTTTCGAGTTCGATGTCGAATCGTCTTTTGATTGCATCCTCCTCCATAAGTGATTCGATGAAAGTGAGCATTGGGGATCCGTAATATCGTCCAGTCGCAGTTTTTAGATGGTTGGTTAGTGCGTTGTAACTTGGAAAACCGTTGAGTCTTTCGAGTAGTCCTTTACTATCTGGAGTTGGCCTTGCAGGAATTGTGAGCAAACGAATGCCCTGACCTGCGTGCATTTTTTTATTGGATTCCGCCATGTGCGTTGCCAGATCTTTTTCGCCGGAAGAAAGCAAACCAAGTCGCCAAATTTGTGTTTTTCGTGCGGCACCATGTATATTTGCTCTGGTTTTTCCCATTCCATTGGCCAACATATAAATTGCATCGCCAATTTTCTTGGAATCCATCAAAGCGATTTCGTCCAAAATTAGTAACATGTCATTGTGAGTGACGGCCACGCCTTCGAGTCCGTTGTCAGTTGCTTTCCATGGCTTAATATATTTGTGGCTGCCGAAAACCGATGCAGCCACATACAACGTCGTGGTTTTTCCTTCGGAGCTTTTTCCGACGAAATTCAGACCGAAATTTTCTCTGTCGCACGACTTTAATAAAATGCTGGCGAAGGCGGAACTAATGGCGAGCACCAGTCTCGAATTGCCTTCACATGGTTTTGCAATGTGTTGTTTCCATTCCTCCGCGGTGCCGCTTGTTTCCACGAAAGACGGATCGGCATCAGATTGATGTATGACCAATTCTTTTGGCGGTTTTCCTATGAATCCGTTTTCGGTAATGAATCCGTTTTCATACCAACCGCTAACCTTTATGAATTTCGCAAAGACAGCCGGATCGCAATTGTTGATGTACTCGTTTAGCATTAATTTCGCTCTGCCGTTGGTAGATATTTTCAGTCCGTTTTTTAGAAGAAATTCTCTCATTTTATCTCCGTCTTTGGACAACCAACAGTTGAGAACGCGAAGGCGGCGCAGTTGCCCACGACGCGTTTTGAACTCAAGTAATTTTCCGGTATTTTCTCCGTCTGAATCTTCTGTTTGTGCGATAACTTTTACGTAACCAGAAACAAAAACATATTTTTCGCTGCGTTCGTCATAATAAAACAATTTATCTTCAGTAAGGCGGAAGCCGTCAAGCTCGCAATCACAAACTGCGTTTTCTTGCTGACTTTTTTCGAAAATTTCTCGAACTTTTTCTGCACCTTCGAGAACAAACAAGTCATTGAAATCTGTCGGTTTTTCGGACTCATTTTTAAACTCCGGAATCGAAATATTTGCATTGATATTAATCGCAGCCTCTTTTGCTTTGTTTAGGCCTGGATTATGCCCACCAGAATTAAACTGATCGTTGTCGGCTGCAATTGTGATTTTCGCATCCGGATATTTTTTTCTTATGGTTTTTGCTACCTCCAATAAATTGTTGGAATCGAACGCGATTACAACGGGTTTTTCGATACACTCATGTATGCTCGCTCCGGTTGCATATCCCTCACAAATTATGACTTCGGAACTGATGTTACCAATCACATAAAAACAGCCTTTTTTACGAGCTCCTGCAAAGAATTTTTTGAAAAACTTTTGAGTGTCAATCTGCTGTATGGATTGCATAGAAACCAAATTAACCATGTTCATTAATAGGTTTTTGCCACTTTTTGACAATGGAGTTTGAGATGCTGCAGGGCGCAAAAATTTAAATGTGAACATGGTTATTATCGTTTTCGTCGAAAATCGGAATTAAAAGTTTTTCGTTTTGCATTTTCAATCCATACGATTTTACTTTTTTGGTTTGCAAATATGGATGAGTTTCACATGGGGTGGCTTCGTTCCAAATTTGTTGCACGGCAACGGCTGCTTTTGCTTGCTCAAACTTTTTTTCTTCGCTCATTTTTTTCTGGATCGTGCGAATTTCGTTTTTGCATTTTTCACGATCGTAATTTTCTTCGAATGCTTCCCAATGTTCACCACTAGAAAAATCACCAAACGAATATCCGCCAATGAATTGTATCGCCCAATATCTAAACTTTTTTCCCCACCGCATGAATTTGTCTGAGGTCACCTCTTCTTTTGGAGATGGAATTCCATGAGATTGTAGAGCTGAATATAAAACTGAATTCATAGTGCGTCTCCTTTTTTGCTGAGGAAATAATTGATGAAATAGCGCTGCCCTTTTCCGGTGACTCTAGACGTTTTGGAAAGTATGATTTCTCCAGAAATGCGTTCGATTACATTTTCTGTTAGCGTGAACAATCCAAGTTCCATCGCTTTTTGCGTTGGAGAATTGAAATCAGCTCCATCTTTTTTGATCAAAAAGCCGTTCCTACGAAGCAGTTCGAATAGACGTTTTTCGCCTATTTCAATGCCGTTGCCCTTGAGAATTTTTGCAAGATCTCGGATCAAAATGGTATCTTTCGTCGCTGAGACCGCATCGGCAAATACAACTTTTGGTTTATCATCGTCGATTTTGTTTTGCAGCTGTTCTTTTTCCTCGCGCTCTTTTTTAATTGCGTTAAGCGCTAACTCCGCTCAAAATTAGGTCGTCTGTGCTACTTATTCCTGAAACTTCAACCTTTTTTGTTTGAGGATAGACTACCTAATTAGGGAGTCTATGCTTTTGCAGAAAATGCTAAAAAATGAACAAAAAACACAATAGGCTACATAATTTTGAGCGGAGTTAGCGGTTAAGCATATCGATCAATACATCGGGATCGTTCAAAAGCTCCTCGGCTTTTTCGCGTGTAATATATGCGCCATTTTTGCGGATTTGTGGCAGCACTTCGTGAGTGATCCAATGCTGAAACTTTTTGGCTTCTGGTTTATCGAAACGCAATATTACTTTGTAAAGTCCGTACTCATTAATTATTGTGAGTTTTTGCCTGCCGCCAAGGGTGTCGATTAAAATGACACCCTTTTCATCTTCCTCGAGGCGTGCGGCTATGTCTCGACTGTTGCTAATTCACAGTACTTCGCATACATCTTTTAGCACCCACCATAATTCTCCGTCTTTCCAGCTGGTTCTTACATTTTTTCCACAGTAAGAAAATATCTGTGGTTCGTTCATATTAGTCATTTGCGTATACTCCTTTTTGTTTTGTTTTTGATCGTTCGTTTTTTCCAAATTATCGTTAATTACTTCCATCTTCTGCCTCCGAATCTTTTTCATCTAACTCAGCTAGAAAACCACACATTTCAAGAAAATCTCCGATTGTGAGATCGCCTATATGTTTATCGTTCTGATGCTTCATACTCACGAAATTGAATAAAGCAAGGGTTTTGCGCTTTAAAAGCGCAGTATCAATTGTCATTTTTTTGTCCTTTCAGTTAGTCGTTTTTACATTTTATTTTTTCCAAAACCTTTTTTCTTGTGGCATCTGCATCGACTCCTGCACGATCACAAACGACTGAGAAGTATGGAGTATTAAACCAGTTTTTAGCTCTTTTTCTGGTTATTCTGTGAAGCTTCTTATCCATTGCGTCTTTAATTGCGAGTTCTAAAACACATTGCCACATTCTTATTTCTCCATCACACAATTCACATGCTCCAAGGTATGCCGTCGGAATTGTTCATATGCTCTTTGTAGGCAGAATTATCCGGAGTAATTATCGACACGACTCTGTTTTTGTCTTTATATACACCGCCTTTGTCGATTTCGATTCCGATTTTGATTACAACCTCAAGTCTGTTTAGCTCATTAAACGATTTGATCTTTCTTGCCGCCATCGCAGTTTCGGAAACGTCCTTCGGATTAATGTTTTTTGCCGATTCAAGAATCGCGCGAATTCTGGACCTTCCGATGTTGACCCAAGCGTCGCTGCCCTCGACTCCGATTTTGTCGAAAATTTTATGCTTCGCATATCGACCTTCGATAATCGCATATTCACAATCCAAATATGCGGAATCGCTGTTTTTACTTCTGGTTAAAAACGGATCCACATCATTTCCTGGTTTTATGACCAACATTGCTTTTGCAATTGTTCCTTCTGGAATTAATGCAAATTCCGTTTGTGCTTCTGCTGTATTAAAGTCCATTGTTATTCTCCAATTATAATTTGAAAGCGAGCTTTGCCAGGTGTAATTGTTCGCGCTTCCCCAAACAACTCCTGATACTCATGCGGAAGTGCCGAGTATTTTTGTTCTTCTATTGAATAAGCAATTTTTATAAATGCTTTTCTTTTTTCTTCTGGAATATGTTTCATTAGCTCCTCCATTTTTTCATTATTCCAAATAACTTTTTTCGGAACGTCCACAACAATTTGAAAAGCTCCATCGAAAAACTTCACTGTGCCAGTATATTTGTTTTCTTTTTGCAAACTGTTTTTTATAGATTCTGCAAAACGTAAATTCAAACCATCGTCAAGTTTTTCTTTTAACTCTTTTGCGTGACTTGTTAATTTTGTAACCTGGTCGTGTAGATCCATAAGATCGTATACGTCCAGCGCGCTAATTTCTTTTGCGCTTAAAGTTTCGAGCGTTGCCAAATTTTTCATATTTACTCCACTATAAAATAATGCCAAAAATTGATCCTCAGAATTGTTACGTTGGTTCACAAAAAGAGAAATGCGTTTCAAATCTCGATATAAAGCGCCACGCGATTTTCCGGTAATTTTTGATGTCTCCGTGATGGAGTGATTCATCAGCAACTTGCAGAGCGTTTTATATTGACTCGGCAAATAATCCATCAAGCAATTAAGCTCGGCGCAATGATCCTTCATCACATTTTCATCAAAATTATCGTTTTCGGCGTATTCTTTGAAACCAACAAATGGCCCACGTTTTGCACATGAAAAAGATCGCAATAAATTTGCTGCACATCGTGCCAACACTTTTCTGATGTAATGCTCAAATTCACCAAGCTTTTCATCAAAATTATGCAGACACTTTATGGCTTCGCACATCAACTCCTGCTCTATGTCTTCGATTTCCATGGAGCGAAGCATGTTTGTGCGCTTTAGATTTCTTGCGAAAATCCGCACATTCAAAACTACTCTTTCGTCTATGCCGTCGTATCGATTCATTCGATCCAATCCTAAAACCGATACCAGTATGGAACAGATGAAAGAGAAAGTAGGTAGTGCAACGAAAAATGTCGTCATATGAGCGTAACTGGGAAGGCCTGGAAATGAGCATGCGATTATCTCCAAAATCATAGGAAAAAAAATGTCGTCATATCACCTCAAAATTTCTTAAAAAATACGCTGCTATTTAGTCGGTACCCTTTCCATTTTTCAGACTCTATTATTGAGTTAGTTTTTAAATGCTTATGAGCTGCTTTTATAGAAACGCGTATGTAGTAAATTGCTGAACGAATCTGCTTTTCATCATTCTCAAAAATGTTTTGAGATTTCAATATCGAACTAATTTGAGAAATTGAAATATACTTCGACTCCCCAGTAAAGAGTTCTTCTGCGCTTACCCCCTAACTCCGCATCAAGTTAGGTCGCCTACGTCAATTTTTTAAAAGATTTCTCGAGTTTTTTTTGTCATTTCAGATCGATGCCAGACGCCGTTAATTTTGAGTTGATAAGTAGCTTTGGCGGTCTCGATTATATCTTTGGGCGAAAATTTTGTTAACATTTTGGCATTT
>BNWE01000082.1 GCA_025998595.1 Alphaproteobacteria bacterium
TAGTTTGGAAAATCATCTGTTTCACATCATAACTTTTTACAATTATAAATACTTTATCTTCAACATTGCAAAAAGTTACCTTTTCTCCTCTTCTACTCAACGCCAATGAGTATAGGCGAAGAGCTACATTCCCCACTGGATTTTCGGAAATTTTTCCTATAGCTTTACAAAATTCCGGTTCCTTTCCAAAGAATTCACAATTTTTTAAAAATCTCTCTGACTCATGACCGTCACTCATAGGTAACACATCAGAATGGCAATAAAGATATACTGGTTTCCCATACAATTCGCCTATTTTTATGTCTTTTTTAGGAATCATAGCAGAAACGCCACTCACAAATAGTATTAAAAAAAACACAAAATGCACAACACCTTTGATCATATTAAAGCTCCGTCTTAATTAAATTAAACTGTATTATATGGCATGAATCTTAAGAAAACAATACAGAACAAGATAAAGTATTTATAATTGTAAAAAGTTATGATGTGAAACAGATGATTTTCCAAACTACAAGGAATTCAACTGTTTTTTTACTTCGTGATGTCCATATATGGCTCTTTCCTAGAGCATATTTTCCGTCATCTATGAATAAGTGTGCGGGATTAAGACATAAGGACTTTTTCTCCTGGATTCCTACGGCTCTCTGAATGACGAGAGTTTCAGCGTTTTTCGTCATCCAGAGGAGCGTGGCGACGTGGGGATCCAGGGCTTCAAAAGAAGCGCTCACGACGACGCTGAATCTCTAGAAAATAGCCCTGAACATAGAAGTGCATCAAAGGACATGCAAGCAGTACTTCTGTAAGGATCCGCACAAGAATAAAAACAGCCTAGAAAATACCATACGATTTTTAGTGAGAGCAATTCAATGGAAGCATTGACCAATACAAAAGAATCGTACAATCAAGGAAACGGTGATGATGGTTAAATTTTTTCATAAAAAGATGTTGATAATCACTAAAATAGCAACTATAGTATAGATAGATTTTAAAAAAGGATTACACGATGAACAAAACCATATGTGCACTGTCAATGATGGCAGTCGCGTCTTTAAATGCAATGGAAGACCATAGATTATTTGATGCGATTAATCTAAATAATGCAACTGCAGTTGGCGAAATCTTGGCCAATGGAGCCAGTGTGGGAGCAAGAGATGCAAGAGGCCAAACACCGTTACATCATTGCTGCCTTTGTTTGACAAAGTCTGAAATAGTTAGAATTCTCGTGGACAGAGGAGCTGATGTAGATGCAACAGACAACGAAGGAAAAACGCCTTTGCACTTTGCGTCCTCTTTTCCTGGAAAGCTTGAAACAGCCAAAGTTCTCGTGGAGAATGGAGCGCACGTAGATGCAACAGAAAATGGAGGAAAAACGCCTTTGCACTTTGCGTCCTCTTTTCTTGGAAGGCTTGAAACAGCCAAATTTCTCGTGGAGAAAGGAGCTGATGTAAATGCAATAGACAACGAAGGGAAAACACCATTGCACTTTGCGTCCTCTTTTTTGGGAAATTTTGAAACAGTCAAATTTCTCGTGGAGAATGGAGCCGATGTAGATGCAATGGACAACAAGGGAAGCATGCCGTTGCACAATGCCTCTTCTTCTGGAAAACATGAAACAGTCAAATTTCTCGTGGAGAATGGAGCCTATGTAAATGCAAGAGATGCAAAAGGGAAAACGCCGTTGCACTTTGCGTCATATGTTTTTGCAAGGCTTGAAACAGTTAACTTTCTCGTGAATAAAGGAGCGGAAGTAAATGCACAAGACATGAATGGTATGGCGCCTTTCTGTTATGCGAAGGCTACGGGGAACATGGAAATCGTGAATTTTCTCAGATATCAAACTAACATTTGCAACAGATTGCGTTCACTGTTTGTAAGGAACAGTTAAGAAATAACTCGAACAAATTATTTAAACAACACGCAGAAACTCTGCGCTTTAAAGAAAAAACATGCCCAGGTTATTCCTTAACTAATCCTAACGCTAAAGATATGCTGATCCATTAGAAAACGGAGCGATGGCTTTATTTTATTGCTGTCGCTTTCTTGTCGACCAATACGAAAGAATTGCGCAGTCAAGTAAACGATGACGACTCGCTTGTGTTGTGCTAAAAATACTGTTGAATTGCTCTTAACCATTTGTTATGAATTATATACTTTAATTGGAATGTAAAATGAGTGAAACAGATTCATCAGATGACGTGAATAATCTAAGAAACGAGTGCCGGAGCGAGACTGTGCGGGTGTCCAGTCCTGAACTGGAGAAAATCCTATACAAGCCGATTCCTGTTTTAGATCACGGATTTATTCGTGTAATTGATTATATGGGAACGGATTCCTCCATTGTTCAGGCGGCGAGGGTGTCCTATGGAGTGGGAACGAAGAAAACGCAGGAGGACAAGGGGCTAATAAACTACCTAATGAGGCATGGTCATACGACTCCATTTGAAATGTGCGAACTGAAATTGCACGTCAAACTTCCTATATTCGTTATGCGTCATTGGATAAGACATCGCACCGCAAACGTAAACGAATATTCCGCTCGATATTCGGTATTGAGTAATGAGTTTTATGTGCCGGAAATTGATCAAATATCAAGGCAATCGGAGACTAACAAGCAGGGAAAATCCGAAGATACGCTGGAGGCGGTCAAGGCGGCTGAAATCCTGGATATCATGCGATCCATCAATGTGGAAGCCTATGAGAAATATTCTCATATGCTGAACGATCTGTCCCTCACTCGAGAGCTGGCACGCACAATATTGCCCGTAAGCGTTTACACGGAAATGTATTGGAAGATAGATCTCCACAACTTGATGCATTTCCTAAAGCTGAGAGCCGATTCCCATGCCCAATACGAAATAAGATGCTATGCGGATATCATCATGGACATAATTAGGAAGTGGGTGCCATATACCCATGACGCGTTCGTTAATTATAGACAGAAGTCTGTCTCCGTGCCTAAAAATTGCTTGGAGCTCATTAATAGAGCCTTAAAAGGTGAGAAGATATCTCAGGAAGATAGCGGTCTCAGCAAAGGCGAATGGTTGGAGTTTACGAAGACTTTTTCTATAGATATATGAGGGTGGTGTATGAGTAGTGTTTGCAGCACAAGCGTTAATAAATAGGCCAGCGTTATGAGTAATTTTAAGATATATCCATCAATGCTTTCTGCTGATCCCGCAAGACTGGGACAGCAGATGCTGGATGTGGAACTGGCTGGCGCAGATGGCATACACTGGGACGTAATGGATGGCAGTTATGTCGATGCAATTACTTTTGGTGCTCATATAATTGCCGCCCACAGAAAGTTGACGTCACTTCCGTTTGATGTGCATCTCATGGTTGATAATCCCGAAAAGCATATCTCTGCTTTTGCTGATTCCGGAGCTGACACAATTATTATTCATCCGGAGGCATGTAAGCATCTGCATCGCACTTTGAGCGTCATAAAAAACCTAGGGAAAAAATCTGGCATTGCATTAAATCCAGCAACTCACATCGAGGTCATTGAATATTGTACAGATATTCTTGATGTTGTGTTAGTTATGACGGTAAATCCCGGTAGTTCTGGGCAAGGATTCATAAACTCCCAATTGGATAAAATATCCGCTCTGGAGAAAAAGCTATCTCCGGAAATAGAAATCTGTGTTGATGGCTGCATAAATCCATCCACAATCAAGGATTGCGTTGAAAACGGAGCCATTAGCTGCGTAACTGGCTCGTTTTTATTCAATAGTGAAGACTATAGAGGAGCAATAAAGTGCTTGCAGCACGCGCACTAACGAATTCACCATCTGTTAAAAGGTATGCTGACGCCATATCTTCACAGCATTTTCCGTCATTATTGCAGAAGCTTTGCCAGTCTAGCCTCCAAATCATCATCGTCTGGCTTAGACTCCGTTTTTTCGTCGACAGGCTCTCCGACGCTCACTTCTTCCTCTTGTCTCCATCGTTTTCCATACTTGAACTCTCCTTCATACCTAGCTCCATCTGAGTACACCATTGTTCCTTCACCATTTTGTTGCCCATTTAAAAATGTCCCCGTGTAGACAGAGCCGTCGAAGTACGTCATTGTCCCTATTCCATGCGGATCACCTAATGCGTTGACTTCTCCAGTATATATTCCTTTGTCTAATTGCACATTATTAACTTCTGTTCCATCACTTATGCGAAAAGTTCCTTCACGGATAACGGAACCATCCGGATGCCGTAGAGTTCCCTGTCCATGTGGTAGTCCATTTCGTAAATCTCCTTCATAAGTAGTCCCGCTGGGCGACGTTAAATTTCCATTTTTGTACCCGTCTTTTGTCATGTCGCAAAACGCAAGCGTGTCACTTGCTCTATAGGAATAACCTGTGTCGGAATTTATATATATTCCTTCTCCGATTGGACGATTGTTGCAGATGTTACCTGTATAATTCCAGCCAGCTAGATTCATTGGTAGCTTAAGAACGTCCAATGGCATATTGCGAACAAATCCATCGATTTCTCCTTTTTTGAAATCTGCTTCGTAGGAAGCTCCATTATAGATAGAGTCTTCCAAGAATGTCACCTTTCCTTTTCCGTGTGGTCTTCCATCAACAAAAGCTCCTTCATAGGCGGCTCCATCGGAGTAGATAAGTTTTCCTGTTCCATGTGGTTTTCCATCCATAAAATCCCCTTCGTAGGAGAATCCAACGGCTTGATTTGTCAGCTTTCCTTTTCCATGTGGTATGCCTTGTTTGTTACGTGATCCTTCATATGCGCCACTGTCCAACCAAGTTTTCTCTATGGCTTCGGTAATGTTCATACCATGCGCATCTTTTGTTATTTCGGAACATGCCACTGTAGCCACACAGATGACAATTAATGTACTCGCTTTCATTTGTTTACTCCCAATAAAAAATATGATATATAATATAACATACTTTTTTTAAAGTCAAACAAAATGTGGTTAGACTCAATTATTGTTCATCCGAACGCAAGTCGGCATCTACATCGTACTTTGACATTTGCGCAAAACAGATTGCGCTCTCGCTTTTACTAAAAAACACGCTTCATAATACTTTACTTTTTTCGTATAGAATGCTATAAATTCATCTATTAGTTTGTAGTTTACACGTTGTTTTCGTATTAATTTGCTTGAGCTTTTGTTGTTTTTATAAAATGGGGTATAATATGAAAAAAATAGTGCATGCTGCATTCTTACTGTTAGTTGCGTTCTCGGAGTCTGCTGCGATGGAGCAGTCTCTGTCTCTAAAAGTTCCATTTTCCAACAGTATAACGTTGGATTATGCTAGCGGAACGATAATATCAAGAGGAGCATCACCAGGCAACATACGCATACAAAAAACAACAAGATATTTCCCATGTTTTTACTAGCCTCCTATAGTCAAAAATATATTGTATCTATAAAAAGTTAATAAAACGCTAAGAAGCTCAATTATTTTAACGTGTTATAGCGGATTTGACGCCTCAGTCTGTGGAGAAGAAGGAATATCGTCTTCATTTAACTTGTCGAAGTCTTCTCGTCTTTTCTTGTCGCAATCTTTTTGCTGCATTAGTCCAGAGATTACTTCCAACTTAAGACTATACTCCTCAATTTTAGCTTTCCCATTACCAACCGCTCCAGGACCAAAAACCAGCGCAACAGCAACATTCAGGGCAGGATTCTCCGCGTCTTCCGCTTCTGTCTTCATTCTTTCCAAAGACTCGTGTTCTCTCGTAAGCTGTTCACAATTCAATCCCTTGTATTCTTCTTGAATTTTCTGAACAATCTCTTCGTGAGAAGTGCATCCGGTTAACATGATCAAACTCAAAGCAAAAACTTTTTTCATTTATTGTCTCCTCCACATGATTTGCATTCGTTACATTTCTTTTCCCCCATGAGCTTTCGAATAGCGGATAATTTTAACTCAGCATCAAATTCTCCGTCGCTATCTGCATTGTATAGCAAGTTTTGCCCTGTGAAAGCTCCAACAACGACACCTGCTACAGCAGTATCATTATTACGC
>BNWE01000083.1 GCA_025998595.1 Alphaproteobacteria bacterium
TGCGGAATCTGATCATCGGATTAGCCTGTAAATTGAACACTTCTGTTCCGGATATGATGTTTAATGGTGCTCGGTTCCATAGGAGGGCTATAAAATTGGTCGCAGAGAATTAAAAGGCCCTGCGATAAATAAGCAGAAGTTAAATTTCGCTAACAGAACCTATTAATGCTTTAAATTATGCGCTATACTAGATCCGTTGCATAGGCCGATTTTCGATCCTGATAATCAGGGGCTCCAAGAGGCTTTTGAAACAGATCTATGTATATACTAATAATTCCTCATGTGCTAAAAACATAGAGCGATTAATTTTTGTGTTTTGGATCTGTAGCATTTCCGCTTTAAATGAGCTATTGTTTTTGCTACTGATATTTGCGGATTATGAATTTCGCAAATTATTTTGATATTTTCACTTGACGCTTTGATTAAAAGACAATACATAGTATATGTGATTAGAAAGAGATTTAACCATGTCAGATAAAGAGAAAGTTTTAGTTTCCAGAACGATTGCTGTTCCTGCCGATACAAATCCATGGGGTGACATTTTTGGAGGATGGGTCCTGTCTTTGATGGACATCGCAGCCGGTAGCATAGCAGCAAGATTAGCAAGAGGAAGTATAGCTACAAAAGCTATAAAAGAAATTACATTTGACGCCCCAATATTTGTTGGAGATGAAGTCTCGGTATACGCAGAAATCGATAAGATAGGAAATACTTCCGTAACCCTCGCTGTCTCGGTCACCATAAGAAGAAAAGGACAACATGAAGAGATCGATGCGGTAAGAGGATTGTTCGTTATGGTCGCGCTTGATGAAAACAGGCGTCCTCGTCCAATACGACAAAATTGGCCTTCGTACTAAGAGCGTTTGCAGAATCGTTCTCTATATTGATTGTAAGCGACCTCGCATTTTTTTTATGCATGGGTTATTGGTATCTTGTAAAGGACAGAATCTATCATTATATATATATGGGAAGTTAGAGAAATGGTATGATAAAAAGAATATATGTTTTTTCCGCGATATGTTTTGCTTTTGGTTTAAACGGAGCTTCGCGGAGAGTATCTGATATTTATGAGCTGGAAGAAACAGTTAGATATCAAACCGGAAAGATAGAAGAAATAGAGCAAAGAATCAGCGATTTGGAACGAAAAATCTCTGAAATTGAGAAGGCTGACGAAGCCATTAAAGCAGAAGAAGACGAAGAAAAAGCAATTGCGGGGACAGTTGGAAAAACTCCGGAAGAAATCATAAAAATCGCAGAAAAGATGGCTGATGGAAGCGATATTAAGGGAGCAATTGGTCTATTGAATGCTTTTCTAAAGAAAAATCCGGATAGCATCTATTGCGGCATGATGCTATTCCACATCGGCAATTTCTATAGGAAAAAAGGCGATCACGAGGAGGCCATCTATAAATATATGGATAGTTATAAGAAAAATCCTCAAGGGAAAAAAGCCGAAGAAGGATTATATAATCTGTCGTTGTGTTTGGGGAGTCTAAAGAGAAAACAGAAACAGAAGGCTACTCTGGAGAAAATAATTAGAGATTATCCATCTGGAGTCTTTGCCCAAAAAGCCCGCAAGGATCTGAACTCGCTAAAATGATACATTGAACCGAAAAAAACATTATTCGATTATAACTTGCTTATAAAACAATAAATTTAACAGAAACTAAACCATTTTATGTAATAATTCAATAGTTATTACTATCTACAGTGGTTTTGGAAGGCTCTCAATAACCTGAAAATAGCTGTATTTGAGTTCATTCTATAGGGTGACGTATGCATTGCTATGTATTACCTTTGATATGCATTTCGCTTGGTATTTTTACCGAACACCTTTTTGCAACTTCATCGATGAGCTCATCTGATGCATGCGCTCATTGTGGACATGGAAAAAAACCAAGTGTTTGCGCCCATTGCGGACATGAACAGGGAAAAAATTCGCAAGCATCCAAGAGCAAGGATGATACAGTAAAGACTGAAGAAAAGAAAGAAGATATCGCTGAGACATCTGCAAGAACAAATGTTTGTACTCATTGTGGACACGGAAAAAAATCAAATCTGTGCAAACTTTGCGGTCATGAACAAGGAAAAAATTCACAAGCGTCCCAGAGCAATGGCGACAAGGACGATACTGCTGAAAAGGAGGAAAAAGCAGAGACATCGATAAAACCAAGTACATGCGCTCATTGTGGACACGAAAGAAAATCAAATCTGTGCAAACTTTGCGGTCATGAACAAGGAAAAAATTCACAAGCATCCCAGAGCAATGGCGACAAGGACGATACTGCAGAAAAGGAGGAAAAAGCAGAGACATCGATAAAACCAAGTACGTGCGCCCATTGTGGACACGAAAGAAAATCAAATCTGTGCAAACTTTGCGGTCATGAACAAGGCAATAAAGACGATGCCGTGAAAGATGACAAGAAGAAAGAAGAGGAATCAAAGGGAGATAAAAAAGACATCGATGAAAAGAGGGATGAGACAGATATATTTCTTAAACCTGTTATCTTGGATTATGAAGAAGACACAGACATAGACACCCAAAACAAATCCCATGAGGAAAGTGGAATGGAAGCTCTTAAAGACGGAGATGATATATTCCTTGAACCTGTTATCTTGGATTATGAAGAAGACACAGACATAGACACCCAAAACAAATCCTATGAGGAAAGCGGAATGGAAGCTCTTAAAGACGGAGATGATATATTCCTTGAACCTGTTATCTTGGATTATGAAGAAGATAAAAACGTAGATGGTGGTACAGAGAATGGCAGTGCTGAAGAAGGCGGTGACAATGTGGGCAGCAACGAGAATAGCAGTACTGAAGAAGGTGGCAACGAGGAGGGCGGCAACGAGGAGGGCGGCAACGAGGAAGAAGAGGAAGAGGAAGAAGAGGAAGAGGAAGAGGAAGAAGAGGAAGAGGAAGAAGAGGAAGAGGAAGAAGAGGAAGAGGAAGAAGAGGAAGAGGAAGAAGAGGAAGAGGAAGAAGAGGAAGAAGAGGAAGAAGAGGAAGAAGAGGAAGAAGAGGAAGAAGAGGAAGAAGAGGAAGAGGAAGAAGAGGAAGAAGAGGAAGAGGAAGAAGAGGAAGAAGAGGAAAAGGAAGAGGAGGACGGAAGTGACGAGGAGGAATATAGCGACGAAAAGGGCCGTCACGAGAAGAGTCGTCACAAAAAGGGCCGTCACGAGAAGAACCGTCACGAGAAGAGCCGTCACAAAAAGAGGTGGCACAAGAAAGACAGCAACAAAGAGGACGAGGACGATGATGACGAGGAAGGAGATAGTGACAAGGAGGACGGCGACAAAGATGACGGCGACAAGGAGGACGATGACAATGGGGGGGATAGTGACAAGAAGAGCTGCAATAAGAAGAACGGCGACAAAGAGGACGGCGACAAAGAGGACGGCGACAAAGAGGACGGCGACAAGGAGGACGGCGACAAGGAGGACGGCGACAAGGAGGACGGCGACAAAGAGGACGGCGACAAGGAGGACGATGACAATGGGGGGGATAGTGACAAGAAGAGCTGCAATAAGAAGAGCAGCGACAAGAAGGGCTGTGACGGGAACGGTGATAAAGAAGATCATAAAGATAAAAAAAAATCCGCCAAGAAAAAAACAAAGAACGAATTAGAAAAACACGTAAAATGGACAATTAACTACCTGGATGAAAGAGGATTACTAAAAGAAGATGCAATAAATATGCTTCATTCCATGATCAAAGCAACATGTTTTATTTGTGGTATGGATAAGTACGTACACACCGTTGGTGCACACTCTGACTATGGTGTTTGTGGTGATTGCGGTCAAAAAGAAATCTTGAAAAGAAAGGAGATGAAAAACAAGGAGATAGCATCGAAGAAAGAGGCATTGAGAACTTCAGCAGAGGACAATTTGTGGGCGTGTGGATTATTTGGCAATGAAAACCAAGAAGAGTCATCCAAGAAATCCAAGAAAACAAAAAAAACCAAGAAATCCAAAAGAAAAAATAAAGAAAGCAAAAAAAATCCAGCCGTCTATACAGGTACTGGGCTTGCTGCTGTTCAGGACGCAGCTGCTGGAGTAGTCATATTAGATTCTAAGGCCAAACTAGTTCTACGAGAAAAGTTCTCCAGTTCTAAGGCTCGTTTTGGCTATACAAAAAAACCAGATGGTTCCATAAAACCAGCAGTATCACTAGCTGAATCCATTGCTTCTGCCGTGGAAGTTGCAAATGATGCCATAATAAAAGCAAATGCAGCTTCTGCTGTCGGAAAGAAAATCAAAGAGGCTCTGGCTGTCGTACGTGAAGCTGCAGATGAGAAACTGGTGTTGAATGCGGAGGGGAAATTGACTTCCAAAGATACCTTTAGCGATCCGTCGTCACAATTTGGCTATGTCAAAGACTCGAAAGGGAGCATAAGAGCAGCTACATCTTCAATCGATGCAGCTTCAGCGGCGATTAGTGTTGCAAATGCTGATCTTATGCAAATAATTTCAGAAATAATAGCTGAAAACAATGCTTCAAATGGGACAGCCTCATCATCTGCAGACAAAAAGGAGGCGGCAACTTCAGCCGCCAATACACAGGCCATGGGAGTTGACGGCAAAGCGGCTGCTGCTCAGGCGACGGTCCAAAAAGCTGCGGAAAATGCTAAGGCAGCAGCCGAAGGGAAAATGGTACTGAATAAGAATGGAGAACTTGTTCCATATCCGCCTGCACCAGAGGGCTCTACTTATGGTTATGTAAAGGATGCGAATGGAAATTGGGTGCCGGCAAATTCTCTAGAAGACGCGAAAAAAGCGGCCGTGGAAGTGGCAAATAAAGCGCTGGAAGAGGCCAAAGCCAATGCCCAAGCAGCAGAAAGAGCCGCAGCAGCAAATGCAGCAGCTCAGAAGGCTGCAGCAGATATTGAGGCAGCAAAAAATGGGAAAAAAGT
This sequence comes from Alphaproteobacteria bacterium, assembly GCA_025998595.1. Next base: position 4,917 of record BNWE01000083.1, read on the forward strand.
ACTGAATGCCCAGGGGCAACTTGTGGACGCTCCTCTAAATGATCCAAATGCTCCTTATGGATACGTCAGAAATCCAGATGGAACCATGAGGCCGGCAACATCTCCAGAAGAGGGGAGGACTGCAGCCATAGCTGCGGCCAATAAAGCCATGGAAGAGGCCAAAGCCAATGCTCAAGCGGCTGGTAGAGCAGTTGCAGCTCAGGCGGCGGCTCAGAAAGCTGCAGAAAATGCTCAGGCGGCGGCCGAAGGGAAAATGGTACTGAATGCCCAGGGAGAACTTGTTCCAGCTCCGCTAAATGATCCAAATGCTCCTTATGGATATGTCAAAAATCCAGATGGAACCATGAGGCCGGCAACATCTCCAGAAGAGGGGAAGGCGGCAGCTGTAGCAGCAGCAAATGCAGCTGTAGCCCAAGCTAATGCCAATGCTCAAGCTGCTAACGCTGCCGCTGGAGGTGGAGCAGCTGCAGCTCAGGCGGCGGCTCAGAAAGCTGCAGAAAATGCTCAGGCGGCGGCCGAAGGGAAAATGGTACTAAATGCCCAGGGAGAACTTGTTCCAGCTCCGCTAAATGATCCAAATGCTCCTTATGGATATGTCAAAAATCCAGATGGAACCATGAGACCGGCAACATCTCCAGAAGAGGGGAAGGCGGCAGCTGTAGCTGCAGCAAATGCAGCTGTAGCCCAAGCTAATGCCAATGCTCAAGCTGCTAACGCTGCCGCTGGAGGTGGAGCAGCTGCAGCTCAGGCGGCGGCTCAGAAGGCTGCAGAAAATGCTAAAGCGGCAGAAGACGGAAAAATGGTACTAAATGCCCAGGGAGAACTTGTTCCAGCTCCGCTAAATGATCCAAATGCTCCTTATGGATATGTCAAAAATCCAGATGGAACCATGAGGCCGGCAACATCTCCAGAAGAGGGGAAGG
>BNWE01000084.1 GCA_025998595.1 Alphaproteobacteria bacterium
ATTAGGGAAATTGAAAATAAACTTAATGATCGACCACGGAAAGTGTTAAACTTCAAAACACCTCGAGAGGTCTTTGTGGCAAATCGGATTGTTTCGCCACTTGATGCACTTCGTTTCTGAATGGGCGCTACAACTCGATATCTCAACAGAATGCTATCTCTCTAATTATGGAGAATTAAATAGCCCTGACGTTGGCGTTGGCGCTGATAAAATAGCACACAAATGCTCTTGATTTTTACGTAAAAGTTATTAATCTGGAGCATGTGCGCGTTTTATAGTATGGAGTTATAATTTGGAAGATAATAGGTTTACGGAAGAAAAGCATAGGATAAACAGAGCGATAACATCTCCTCAGGTTCGTTTGATAGATCAGAATGGAGATGCCGTTGGCATTGTGAGCATAAGAGAGGCGCAAGCTCGCGCAAATGAAGCTGGCCTGGATTTGGTTGAATTTGCAGCGACTGCTGTTCCACCTGTGTGTAAGATAATAAACTATGGAAAGCTAAAATACGAAAATCAGAAGAAAAAATCTGAGGCCAAGAAAAAGCAGAAGGTCATCGAAGTAAAGGAAGTAAAATTTACTCCCGTCATAGGTGATCACGACTATAACGTTAAGCTCAGCAACATAAATCGATTTATTGGAGAGGGAAATAAAGTAAAGGTTACCTTGAGATTCAGGGGACGAGAGCTTTCTCACCAGGAAATCGGAACGAGACTGCTGAATAGAGTAATTGAGGACGTAAAGGAAATCGCAAAATGCGAAGGAGCTCCACAACTGGAGGGAAGGCTGATGTTGATGGTGCTATCTCCCGTCGTGGCTAAATGAGCGAAGATATCTACAAGTGCATCGTTGGAAACTTCGTCATAAAAGATGCGTTCGATGTAATGGACATCTTTTTCGATTCTGGGTACTTGAGTGTATCCACGGTCGAGGAGAAGGATCGCTGGTTTGTGGAAATACTAGACAACAAGCCCATGGATGACGCCGATGTTCTTTCATTGCTCGGAAATTATAAATGTTCCATTGTGAAGTCAGAAAAAATAGCCGACACCAATTGGCTGAAAAAGTGTTTTGAGAATTTTAAGCCTATTACAGTGGGAAATTTCTATATTTTCGGTCCGCATCTAAAGAATAAGCCTGTCTCCGTGGATAAAATTGGCATTGAAATTGCGGCGGCAACTGCTTTTGGAACCGGAGAGCATCCCACAACAAACCGTTGTATTTTGGCCTGCCAAACTTTTTTCGGCGCAAAGGAACACAAAACCGCTCTCGATATAGGAACAGGTTCTGGAGTTTTGTCCATTGCTTTGGCGAAGCTCGGTTGTCGATGCATAACTGCCTGCGATAACGATCCGGAATCCGTCAGGGTATCCAAGGAAAACGCCGTTATAAATAAAGTCGCCCATAGAGTGCATGTTTTTCAGAATGAATCCTGCGAATTTTCCGAAAAAAGTTATGATTTTATTGTAGCAAACATATTATCAGAACCGCTGATATCAATGGCGGAACATGTGGAGAAATGCCTAGCGAAGAACGGAATTGCCGTACTGTCGGGGTTCTCCTCTCAGGATAAAAGCGTGAGAAATAAATATACATCTCTCGGATTGACACTGAAATATGAGTACATTTTTAGTGGATGGGCAACAATTGTGCTTGAAAAATCAAGTTAAATCCACATCTAAACTCAATTTAACAATAGTAGATCGGAAATAAAGAAGGACTTATATAAAAATTCTGTCGAAACTCAATATGTTGTTAACGGTTATGGAGTATAGTAATAATATGTGTTAGAGTTCAATAGTAGTGGAAATGGAGAAAAGCTTATGGATAGCGTGTTGGCTTTGTTGATTTTATGCAAAATGTGTGCAACAGAATGCAGCATTGCAGATGGTATAGCATCGAAAGATAGAGAATCGCAAAAAGTAGAAGTACTGTCACTGAATTCGAATTGTGATACTCAATCGCAAAAATCCTGATGTTAAGAACAGTTATACTCCTTACAATTGAGAAGTTGGTTTTCTTTTTTCTGGATTCCTACGGCCTTCGGGCCTCTGAATGACGAGAAACTCTGGAATTACCGTCATCCAGAGGATGCGTAGCGATGTCGGGATCTACTACGATTAATCAGCCATTGCAATAGTTTTTTTCATTTTTTTTTGTTTTTTTAAATTAGGTCATGAAAAAACGATAGGCAATCCTAAAGGTAGCCTATGAAAACGTTAAGAATCAATATGTTGAGCGAGCAATCTATGCGAATTTATAGACGCTCTATGTGGCCATTGCGGCGGCCTTTTCTTCTTCCTTTCTTTTTAGTTTTTTTCGAAGAATAGCGTTTAGCTGTACGAGGATTTTGCGCATGCAAGCTGTCAGGGCAACTATTTCCTTTTTTCCCTTCGCAATCAAGCGCTCATAGAAACGTTTGATCTCTGGGGTGTGTTGAATGGCGCAAGACGTCGGCATGAAGAGAATCTCGCGGATTACGTTTCTCCCAGAGCCCTTGGTACTTCGATATCCCGAGCTCTTTCCGCTGTCCTTGGCGTGGGGCGCAAGTCCGCCTATGACTGCTATTTCACGCTTGCTAACAGTCCCCAGTTCTGGAAGATTAGCGATTAAGCGCGTAGCTGTCTTTTCGGCGACTCCTTTGTATTCCATGAGTTTCTCGTATTTCTCCTTTGTTTCTTGGTGGATGATGATTAGTGATTCAAGCTTCTCTTCCAAAGAAGATATTTCTGAGTCTAAATGCTCAATGGTTTTTTTCACGTAATCCACGACCAAATTGCAACCTGGACTTTTAAGGCGACACCTTGCTGCCGCTCTATCTCCTATCAATGCATTTAGATACCTCGATAATTGCTTGATTTCCTCCTGAATGTCCTCTAGTGGCTCGTAAAATTTGAACGGGGCTTCGGGGTCATTTCTCTCGCATCCATCCTTGCCATACAATGCTAGCTTCCTCGCGTCTATCTTGTCTGTCTTTGCCTTCTTCCCTCGATATCCAGCAAATTTCTTAAACTTAATGTTATCCGTTCTATGCAACTTAAAGTTTAGTTTTAGCGCTACTTTTATACAGGTTTTCTCATGTCCTCCGGTATTTTCCAGAACGATTAGAGTCTCCGGCGAAGCGAACTTTGATAGCTCCTTCGTCAGAGATTCTTCGTCGTTTGCAACCGTCAAATAGGTGGAATCTTCCAACGAGAATATGTCCACTTTTGCCTTGGCTACGTCTATACCAATGTAGTTTTTCATGATATGCTCCTGATTATTGTCGAACCGTTTCTGGTTCCTTCTACTATTCGAACCGGATACTCTTCGAACGCGGTGCGCCAGATCCCGATCGAACATGATTAGTTCTATCCAGCAACGCGCCGTCCGCGTTCCCGCAGACAAAGGAAAACCTATGTACTGCGGATGATATCGTCCCGGCTTAAGAACGGGACGGTATCACTACTACGGTTTAACACCGTCATATCCAATAATCCAGTGGAACAAAAATCCGCATTTCCAGTTAAATTGTGTATAACAAATAACTTGAGCAAATTATTTCTTAACTAATCCTAATGATGTAGTCATCTGAACAAGCCTGTATATATGCGTATCTGGATTCAACGTCATATTTTGCCTCCATTTGTTTTATAAAAATGCTCAGTCCGATTTAGTTGAAGCGGAATGATCTGAAATACATTTTTCGTGTAGTGCAGTCAGTCTTTTTACGCACTCCAGCTGATTCTGTTTTGTTGCACATACAGCCTCAGAAACAGCCGATACAAATTCCAGAGCGTTCCCGCCTATGACAATTAAATCTTCTGTAGAATTAATAGCGCTATTAATAAGTCTTTGCATTTCTTCAATGCCTCCTGTTAAATAACCCAGGGCAGTTTTGCAATTTTCTGCAGCTTCCACCATTCCCTTTAGATCTTTTGATAGCAGTTTTTTCTTACCCTCATTCAGCGCCTCCAGTGTCTTTACTTGTTTTTGAATGTCATTGCCATGAACTGTACGGAAGATTCTGCTGTTGGCTTTCCTCTCATCATCAGCAGATTTTATGTTGGCTGACAATTGGATGGCAACTGACATGCTGGAATTGAGCGCTATGCGAAAAACCTTCATGGATTGGAGTAACAGTACGCCTTGTTCTATAGCTTTTGCAGCGGCCACCTCCTTTGTGTTATCGCGTTTCTTTCCTAAACTTTTTATTTTGTCCAATCCTTCTTTTATGAGACCAAATGCCTTACTTGCGGTATCAAAACACTTGGCGTTTAGCGCTATAATACTGCATATTAGAGGAATCATAGAGACATCATTATTTTTATTTGCGGCGGCAAACGCTTTCTGATCCGTCGAATACTTAATCATTTCTGTATCAGCTGAAGAAAACTTTGATTTTGCATTCTCATACGCTGCTTTCACGTCAGCAACTGCCTGTATATCATTGAGTAGATCCGCTCTTCCGAACAGAGACGCCGACGACGTTTCTTCTGTAGCTCCGGATTCGTCCTTTTTCTTGAATAAACTAAATGCGTTCATCTCCTCAAAACAAGAGGCTACAAACACTACTGACGTTAAACATAACAAGAATCTTTTCATTGTTTTTTCCTCACCTGATAACCATATAGCGACAGTGTATCAATGAATTATTAATTTTCTCTTAACAAACATACACTGCAATAACAATTTTGCATAAAAAGTCCTTGCACTATATGCGTTTATTTTTTGCTGTTGAAGCTGATTAGTAAGCGCATATGCAGCAAACACTCAGCATCACGCTGGCTGAAGTAGCGGAGCATTAGTATTATGCAGTGACTGCACTCGCAGACACTACTCTATCTATTCCATTGATATCTTTTGCTTTTGCAATCGATTCGTATCCGTTTGTTTTTAGTATTGTAGCAACGTCAGCTGCCTGATCGTATCCCACTTCCAGAAATATCCTGCCATTTTCTTTCAGGAGATGTCGAGATACGACTGCTATCTTGACATACGCCTCCAATCCACAGTCACCACCATCCAGCGCCACCATTGGATCGTATCTTCTTACATTTTCGTCCAAAGATGGTATGTCGTCTGTTCTTATATATGGCGGATTGCTGACAATTAAATCGAAGAAAGCGTTATACCCCTTACAATTGAGAAGTTGGTTTTCTTTTTTCTGGATTCCTACGGCCCTTCGGGCCTCTGAATGACGAGAAACTCTGAAATTACCGTCATCCAGAGAAGCGTAGCGACGTAGGGATCCAGTAGAACAAAAATCCGCATTCTCAGTTAAATTGTGTATAGCACACGTTTGGGAAGGTGTAGAAATCGAATTCAAGCCTGAGGAACCAATGTCACGTTGGCTCCAATCTGCGGTTATAAATGTTGCGCGATCTATATTCATGAGCCGTTGATTACGAATCGCAACATCGATAGCTCGTTGGCTTATGTCAATACCAATACCGGTTGAGCTTTTGAATTCCTGCAAAAGACTGAGCAGAATACAGCCGCTGCCGGTTCCGAGATCCAGAATTTTCAGTTCATCATTGGTGTTAAAATGCTGCAGAACAGTCTCCACAATCAGCTCCGTTTCTGGCCTTGGATCCAAAACATCTCCGTTCACAAAGAAGTCATGTTTCCAAAACGATTTTTTTTGGATGATCTTGGAAACAGGCTCGTGGCTTTTATATCTGGACATCATTTCAAGAAACCGCTCGTGTTCTTCCGAAGTCAGGAATATGGTATCTCCATTGAAAAACACTCCTTCGTAGGACAAATTTTTCATGTGAGCTATTATTCGCCGGATGTCTCGTGCATTTGAGACTTCGTTCATGTGCTTTTCAA
>BNWE01000085.1 GCA_025998595.1 Alphaproteobacteria bacterium
TTCATTCATCTCAACATTATTTCGCTATAATGTAACTTCTTAACAAGATTTTTTCAATTACACCTCAAAATAAAACGAAAGTAATTCAGGAAGTGTTTCATTTTCAATTAAAAAATAGCACCGTTTATCGCCAATGGTTTGAATTAACTGGCGGTAAGCAGCAAAATACAATTGATTCCATTCCTTTTCTTCCCATTTCCTTTTTTAAAACTCATGTTATTACAACTACAGCTTTTGAACCTCCCATTATTTTTGAAAGCAGCGGCACCACCGCAACCGTAAATAGTAAACATTATGTAAAGGATTGGCAGATTTATGAAACCAGCTTTTTAACTGCTTTTCAACTATTTTATGGTGCACCGCAAGATTGGTGTATTATTGGGCTACTGCCTGCATATTTGGAAAGGAAGCATTCTTCATTAGTGGCGATGGTGCATACATTGGTGCAACAAAGCAGGCATCCCGACAGTGGTTTCTATTTGTATGAATATGAACAATTGCATGCCACTTTACAGCGTTTAGAGGCAGCCGGCCAGCCGGTAATATTAATTGGAGTTACGTTTGCCCTGCTTGATTTTGCCGAACAATTTCCGCTGCCTTTACAAAATACCATCATTATGGAAACAGGGGGAATGAAGGGTCGAAGAAAGGAAATAACCCGTGAAGCACTGCATCAGCAATTAAAAAAAGCTTTTGGTATATCCCATGTGCATGCTGAGTATGGTATGACAGAGTTACTATCACAGGCCTATTCATCTGGGAATGGCAGGTTTTACTGCCCATCCTGGATGCAGGTTTTGGTGCGAAATGAGGATGATCCGTTGGATGTACAGTTAGAAGGGGAAGGTATTTTGAATATTATTGATTTAGCAAATCTGTATAGCTGCAGTTTTATTGCTACGGATGATGTGGGAAAAGTTTATTCAGATGGTAGTTTTGAGGTGTAATTGAAAAAATCTTGTTAAGAAGTTCCATTATAGCGAAATAATGTTGAGATGAATGAATTATATTTGAATAGAATATGCAATTTATGAAGGCAAAAATATTAATGATTTTTTGTTTAACAGGACTAATAGCAGGTTGTTCGAAAAATAAATACACCACCCAACCGCAATTAAGCTTAAAAAGTGTGAGCAGAACTGTTGTTGCCAAAGGGCAAACCCTATCCTTTAATATTGAATTTACCGATAAAGAAGGAGACGTACAGGATAGTATGTGGATTCAAAAAGTTTCAAAAGTATGCCCTACCAGTCCTATTGCAAATTTTACCATTAATTTTCAGGTACCCAACTTCCCCTCTACCAAAAACCTGAAAGGCAACTTTGATATTAATTTCATTAACAATGTTACAGGTACCGGTTATTATTACATTACCGGATGTGGGAATGTGCCGGATACCTGCTATTTCAGGTTTGTTTTGAAAGATTTAGCCGGGCATACCAGTGATACGCTTGTTTCGCCGAATATTGTACTTTTACCCTGATGCAATTAAAAGCTTACAGGGGTATCATACCCGCAATTTTTTTTGGCAATTACTTTTATGGTATTTGTGTTGTAGCATTATCTGTTGAAACCGCCTTTCAGTTGAATGTGCCCCTCAACCCATGGCCCTATTATGTTTTAGTTTTTGCTGCAACCGTTGTTTATTATACCAAAGCATATCTTACCGAAAATTTAGAAGATTCGGCTAACAAAAGAGCTCACTGGTATGTAAAACATCACCGTTGGGTATGGATTTCCCAAATCAGCTTATCCATCATTAGCCTGCTTTGTTTTTGTTTGCTGTTAAAAAGCAGCTGGCACCATATTTTCAATATGACTGCTACAGAATGGTTGCTATGGCTTTCCGTTCCCATTGTAGCAGGCTTGTATTACGGTATCGGCTTTGCGAACTTTAAGCATTTTAATTTAAGAAATACAGGCTGGTTAAAACCTTTTGTAATTGGATTTGTATGGGCGGGTACCATTACCATTTATCCTATACTTTACCGGGCAATGACAGGGTATATTGCATTTCAATTAAATAGTTTTGATATAATGTTTTTCATCAAAAACTTCATGTTTATTGCTGTATTGTGTATTATGTTTGATATAAAAGATTATGCCACCGATTACAACCAACAACTTAAAACATTTGTAGTGCGAGTAGGTTTGCGTAAAACAATTTTTTATATTCTTATTCCACTTTGTGTAATAGGGTTTGGCACTTTTTTAGTGTATACCATTACACACCATTTCAGTGCAGCACGAATTATTTGGAATGCCATTCCATTTATACTCATTCTCACTGTGGCATACTCAATGCACAAACGGCAAAGCATTATGTATTATCTTATTATTATTGATGGATTAATGCTGGTAAAAGCCTGTTGTGGTATTTTCAGTACTTTATTTTAAACATTAAATTAAATAATATGTCAAAAGAAAAAAAAACTAAAGCAATGTTACCGGAAGCCTCTATGGCATTTTTAAAAAGCTATATTAATACTCCATCGCCGGTTGGTTTTGAAAGTAGCGGACAAAAACTGTGGCTAAACTATATAAAAAATTACACAGATACAACATTTACCGATGCCTACGGAACTGCAGTAGGTATTATCAATCCAAATGAGGCATTTAAAGTTGTGATTGAAGCGCATGCCGATGAAATCAGTTGGTATGTTAATTACATTACAGACCAGGGTTTGATTTATTTGAAAAGAAATGGCGGTGTTGACCATCAGATCGCACCTTCCATGCGTGTTTTTATTCATGGCAAAAAAGGGTCGGTAAAAGCGGTATTTGGATGGCCGGCTATTCATACCCGCATGAGTAACGGCGATCAGAAAGAAAATCAGCCCAAGGTTGAAAATCTGTTTTTAGACTGCGGTGCAAGAAGCAAAAAAGAAGTAGAAGCATTGGGCATTCATATTGGCGCAGTGGTAACTTATGCCGATGGCTTTGATGAATTGGCCAACGAATATTTTATTGGCAGAGCTTTTGATAACCGTATTGGCGGATTTATGATTGCTGAAGTGACACGCTTGATAAAGGAGAATAAAGTAAAATTGCCATTTGCATTGTATATTGTGAATGCAGTTCAGGAAGAAATTGGTTTACGTGGTGCGGAAATGATTGCCAGAAGAATTAAACCGGATGTTGCCATTATTACTGATGTAACCCACGATACCCAAACGCCAATGATTAACAAAAATATTGAAGGCGATGTTGCCTGCGGTAAAGGCCCCTCACCTACTTATGGACCTGCAGTTCACAACAAACTACTTCATTTTGTTGAAGAAGTAGCAAAGAAAAAAGATATACCACTGCAAATGCGTGCAGTAAGCAGAAGCACCGGAACCGATACAGATAGTTTTGCTTACGCCAATGATGGCTGCCCCAGCGTGCTCATTTCCATACCACTGCGCTATATGCACACTACCGTAGAAATGATTCATAAAAAAGACATTGAACAAACCATTCACTTAATTTATGAAACATTAATTGCACTTACCCCCAAAACCAATTTAAGCTATTTTTCATAATACAAAAACAACTTCATTCATCCGGTAAAAAACAACATTCCTGCAATTCTTTATTTTTGCCGGATGAATGATTCTAAAAATGCCCAAAAACGCATTGCAATTCTGGATTTATATGATAGCCAGCCAAATGAAGGTATGCGATGTATTAAAGACATCATTGCAGCATGGGGTATTTTGAATAACACAAAAATACAGATGCAGGTATTTGATGTTCGCCAACAATTAGCAGTTCCTGATACATCCTTCGATGCTTATATTTCCAGTGGCGGGCCCGGTTCTCCCCTCGACAGTGAAGGTAATGAATGGGAAGCCGCTTATTTTAATTGGCTGCAATCCATTGAAACATTCAATCTACATGAATCGAATAACAATTTAAAAAAACATATACTTTTTATTTGTCATAGTTTTCAATTAGCCTGCAGGTATTATCAGGTAGGAACCGTTTCTCCAAGAAGATCTACCGCATTTGGTGTTTTCCCGGTGCATCTCCTACCCGCAGGAAAAAAGGAGCCACTCTTTCAAAATTTATCTGATCCTTTTTATGCAGTTGACAGCCGCAACTATCAGGTAATTGCACCAAATGAAACACGCATTGAAGCAATGGGCGGTGCATTTTTAGCCATAGAAAAAGAAAGACCCCATGTTCCTTATGAAAGAGCCATGATGGCCATTCGATTTAATCCTTTTTTTATCGGAACACAATTTCATCCTGAAGCAGATGCGGTTGGTATGCAAATGTATTTACAGCGGGCAGATAAAAAAAAGGCCGTAATTGATGAACATGGAGAAGAAAAATGGCAGAGCATGGTAGCACAATTACAAGACCCCGATAAAATTATGTTTACTTACCACCACATCATTCCTAATTTTTTAACAATGGCTTTAGAAGTGAAACAGACAGTTTCAATATAAATAGCATTTTAGAAAGAACAAATGATGGTATATGATGAATATGTTATATATTTATAGTACAGAAAAAAAAATACTATGGTACCATCTATTCGCCAATCATTTAATAGTGCGTTTTCTGAAAAAAAATATCAGCACTTCCTGCAATCACTCAACAGTAAACATCCCGGTGCCATTGATTTCAGAGTGGCTGAAACACCCATTTTTATTCCGGCTTCTTTTACAAAAAAAATGCTGAGTGCTTGTGAAAGTATTATAGATGTTATTGTTGCTACCAATTTTAAAAAACTTACAGAACAAGCTGTTCCTCAACAACTCATGGTGCCAAATGAAACGGATTATACAAATTTTATTGCATTTGATTTTGGCATTTGCACCGGAGATAATGGAGCTATAGAACCTCAATTAATTGAAATGCAGGGATTCCCATCTTTGTTTTCCTTCCAGGTATTATATGATGAAATTTTAAGGCAACATTTTGACATACCAAAACAATATACAGCATTCTTAAATGGTTATGATGCAAACAGTTATATACAAACGCTCAAAAAAATAATTATTGGCAACCATCTTCCCGAAAATGTAATATTGCTGGAATTATTTCCACACCGGCAAAAAACCAGAATTGATTTTTATTGCACAAAAGATTATACCGGCATTGAAACAGTTTGTTTAACAGAATTAATGGTTGAAAATGAAAATATTTTCTATCTGCATCGGGGCCAAAAAACACCTGTATACAGGATATACAATCGAATAATTTTTGATGAATTGTTACAGCAATCTACTGCCGTTCAGAAAAAAGCAGCAGCTGTTTTTTTTAAACCTGTAAAAGTAGAATGGATTCCGCATCCGAATTGGTTTTATCGCATCAGTAAATACACTTTACCATTTATAGAACACCCAAATATACCTGAAACACATTTTTTAAATTCTGTGCATCCTTTGCCTGTAAATTTAAACCAATATGTAGTAAAACCTGTCTTTTCATTTGCAGGCCAGGGGGTTATTATAGATGTAAATCAGGAAAACATTACAGCAATACCTGACCCTCAAAATTGGATTATTCAAAAAAAAGTAGATTATGCTGCTATTATTGAAACGCCTGATTCGCCAGCAAAAGCTGAAATCAGACTATTTTATTTTTGGGATGAAGACTGGAAGCGCCCCAGAGCAATGATGAATTTAGCCAGATTAAGCAAAGGGAAAATGATTGGCGAATAGATGGTACCATAGTATTTTTTTTTCTGTACTATAAATATATA
>BNWE01000086.1 GCA_025998595.1 Alphaproteobacteria bacterium
CTCACAAAAAATAGACCACCTAATTAGGTTGCATAAATAGTACCATATCAAAAACGTAACATCAAGATATATTTTTATTTTTTTCTATTTTTTCTTATCTAGGGGGTAATTTCATGCGGAGTTAGGGCCTAAACTTTTCCTGAAATACACCTGGATCTAATGCCCGAAATAATCTCCAATATGTGTCATCGCTTGGAACTCCATTCTTGTAGGGAAAATACCTCTTCAAAAAATTCTCGTGGGTTTTCCCAAATAATTCAACTTCTTCCCAGCCGTCTGATCCTCCTATGTAAGCGCAAAAAACCGCAAACAAAATCTCTGATAACACATGTAACTGATTCCTACTCGACCTCGGATCTTCTATCTCTCCAAAATAATCTAAAAACGAATCTTTAACCTCTGCTTCCATAACAACAATCCTTCAAATACTTTCATAGATTGTTCACTATTTCTTCTTCCTCTCATACTAAAATTTTTCATGAGGCCGCCATGCTCGCTCCAGCAGGGCGGCCTCATGAAAATTATTGGTGATTTTTTTGTTGATATTTCAGATGTTTTTCTGATATTTCACCTTTTTTTATCGCATGCCGCTGTGGCAAAAAGCAATTGATCAGCTGGTATCTTTGCTACTTTTTTATGTGTTTTTATATCATGTAAGTCCGCTGTATGAGGCCTTAATGTTTGAAATTGCTCAAATACCAACAAAAAACTTGATCGTTTTCATGAGGCCGCCCTGCGTCACGTTGGCTGTTGTATTATTTCGTTTTATATGTTACGTATACTTGATTTTCTGTTGGACGCTTAGCTCGTAAGCCTTCTGACAAAGGAGTAAAACATGCGCATAACGTGGTCGAAAATTGTATTAACCTTCGGATATCTGTTTCTCTATTTCCCATTGATATGCATTGTGATTTATTCGTTTAACGAATCGAGATTTGTTACGGTATGGTCTGGCTTCTCGCTGAAATGGTATAAGGCGCTGATGTCCAATCCAATTATGCTGAGAGCCACGGTAACTAGTCTGAAGATAGCCTGTATATCGGCCACCATATCGGTAATATTGGGAACCATTGCCGCCACAGTAATCACAAGATTTTCAAGATTTCGCGGTAAATCGCTTTTTGTTGGTACAATCGCCGCTCCGTTGGTTATGCCGGAAGTCGTTATGGGGCTTTCTCTACTAATGCTTTTCGTGGGAATGGAAAAACATTTCGGATGGCCTAGTGGAGGAGGCACAACAACTGTCATAATAGCACACATTACGTTGACGCTATCCTACGTAACAATGGTGGTGCAGGCTCGTCTGCAGGATCTGGATAAATCCATAGAAGAAGCTGCTCTGGATCTGGGAGCATCTCCACTGAAAGTGTTTTTCGTAATAACATTGCCGATGATCTCCACTAGTATCGTGGTGGGATGGCTGCTGGCGTTTGCTCTATCTCTGGATGACGTTGTGATAGCGAGTTTCGTCGCTGGACCAGGCTCCACTACTCTCCCCATGATAGTTTTTTCCAGTCTGAGGTTTGGAATAACTCCCGAAGTTAACGCTCTTGCAACTATTTTGATGACTGTTCTCTCAATTGGTGCCATAATATCTGCTGTGTGCATATATAAGAAGAAGCAAAAGATGGATCTTATATAAGGGAGATAAAAAGTGAAACCATACGTTATTGTGTTCGGAAATGAAAAAGGCGGAACTGGAAAGTCCACGTTGGCTGTGCATCTCTCTGTTTATTTGCTACATGCCGGCTTTAGTGTGGGAACCGTGGATACCGATGCACGACAAGGTACGTTAACCCAATACCTGGAACATCGAAGCCGATCTACACTGCACTTGAAATTGCCGGAGCACGTCATCGTTCCCAAAAGTACGCTTGAAAATAAAACGGACGCCATGGCAGATGATTCTCGGCGCTTCAATGAAGCAATAGAGAAATTATCAAATTGCAACTACATTGTAATAGATACTCCCGGCAACGACACGTTTCTGTCTCAGTTTGCCCATTCGTTTGCGGATACTCTGATTACTCCCCTAAACGAAAGTTTCATTGATTTGGATGTGCTGGTGAAAGTCTCCGGAGATGACATCAAAACGATGCGTCCAAGTATATACGCCGAAATGGTATGGAATCAAAGAAAAGAAAGAGCCAAAAACGGTCTAAAGCCGATAGATTGGATTGTCGTAAAAAATCGCCTAAATACTTTATATAGCAAAAACAGAGGCGATATAAACGTCGTGCTGGAAGCGTTAGCCAAAAGAATAGGCTTTAGGCTTGGTGCTGGATTTTGTGAGCGCGTGATCTTTCGTGAGCTGTTTCTGGCCGGTTCAACTTTGCTGGATGTGGCTCAGGGACAGCAGCTGAGTTTATCGCATGTCTCTGCAAGACAGGAACTTCGGGAATTGATTGATTTCATGAAATTGCCTGGTATGACGGCGGCAGCGTAGTCCATGATGTTTTATTGTTATTGTAGTTATTGGAGTTAGTTTTGTCCTGCATTGTTCAAAAATTCGGTGGTACTTCTGTTGCAACGCTGGATAGAATAAAAAACGTCGCCCGTATCGTTTCCAACGCAAAAAAAAAGCATCAAAACATTGTGGTTGTGGTGTCCGCAATGGCTGGAGTAACCAACAAATTTGTGCAATATGCCGGTGGAATGAATGCCTACGAGGGAAATCCCGAGTACGATAGCGTTGTATCGTCCGGAGAGCTCGTTACGGCAGGCCTCATGGCAATTGCTCTGGGAAATGTCGGATTAAACGCTCGATCCTACGCTTCCTGGCAGGTTCCCATCTTTACGGATAGTAACTTTGGTCATGCGGTAATACAAAATGTGGATCCGTCCAATTTATTGGCAGACATGGAAAACGGGATTATACCTGTGGTGTGTGGATTCCAGGGAGTTAGCGCAAATAATCGAGTGACCACTCTGGGTAGAGGAGGATCTGACCTCACCGCAGTTGCGGTTGCGTCGGCCGTTAATGCAGAGGTGTGCGAAATATATTCCGATGTGGACGGCGTATATACCACGGATCCCAATTTATATGCGGAAGCAAAACGACTGGACAACATCGGCTACTACGAAATGCTGGAGATGTCTGCTCATGGCGCAAAGGTCATGCAGGAGCAATCGGTTGCCTATGCCCTGAAGAAAAACGTAAAAATCAAAGTGGTGTCAAGTTTTTCCGAAAGCGATGGTACGATTATCTCCGAAAAAAGCTCCGGAAAAAAATTCTGTGGATTATCCGTGATCCCTACACTATCGCAAATCAAAGTGGTTGCACCTAGCATGACGCTGGACTCACTAATGGCTTTGCTACCAACTGAAACGTGTGTGCTATGTGCTTGCAATGCTGAAGCTGGATCGACAAGGGTAAACGGATCCAACGTCACGCCAGGGATGATCCCTGACCACACTTACTCACACAGAAACAGCCTCAACGTTGAAGTTGAAGTTGACCCTCGCATACGTTTCAGAAAGGCAGAAAACGGATCCAGCATCATGCTGGCGGTTGATAAGAAGAAGGTTCATGCGGTTCTTAATATTCTGAAGAAATGTGATTCCGTTCTGCGAGCGAAGCAGGAGCTTATGCCAAAGCCTGTTTCCAAAATCACTGTGGTTTCCGCTAATAATTCCGAGGATATTGCGAAAGATCTGGTGGCAGAACTCGAAAGACATAAGTTGGAAACAGTTCATTATTTTGTTAATACTTATGGAACGAATTTAATTATTCCAAGTGATAAGTTGGTCGAGACCGTTGCCCTATTGCATAGATATTGTGAGTTGGATAAATGAAAAAATACGAAAAAATCAAAAAGATGATGGATCGCGGATGCCGAATTCTCGGATCAGATTATGCGATTCTCGGTGGTGCCATGACCTGGATTTCGGAGTCGAATCTGGTGTCGGCAATGTCCAACGCCGGAATGTTTGGAGTTCTGGCGTCCGGAGCCATGGACGGCGATCTTCTGAAAAACGAAATCACCCTGACTCAATCCAAAACCGAACGCAATTTTGGCGTGAACATCATTCTCATGAATCCGAAACTGCACGACCTAATCGATGTGTGCGGCGAGAAAAAAGTTTCGCATATGATTTTGGCGGGAGGAATTCCGGACAAGGAATTGATGGAAAAAATCCACTCCTATGGTATTCAGGTTTTTTCCTTTGCGCCATCGCTGTCCGTCGCCAAAAGATTGTTCAAACATGGATTGGATTGTCTGATTATCGAAGGAAGCGAAGCCGGCGGACATGTGGGGCCAACGTCCACAATGGTGTTGGTGCAGGAAATCATGCTGAATATGAGTGAGTATCCGATTTTCGTGGCCGGTGGAATTCTGCGCGGAGAGGTCTTCGCCAGCATGCTGCAGTTGGGAGCCGTCGGATGCCAGTTGGGAACGGTCTTCGCCTGTGCTCAAGAATCATTGGCGCACGAAAACTTCAAGAAGGCGCTCTTCCGCGCAAATGCAAAAGATGCCGTAACGCCGGTTCAATTGGACAAGAAATTCCCGGTGTCTCCGGTGCGCGCCATCGAAAATATCGGCACAAACGAATTCATCGCTCGCCAGAAGGAAGTTCTTCGGAAATTCGAATGCGGTGAAGTATCCGTGGAAGAAGGACGCTTGTCCCTAGAGCACTTCTGGGCCGGCGCTCTAAGACGAGCTGTCCAAAACGGAGATACGGAACGCGGCTCCATCATGTCTGGACAAATAGTTGGCATCGTGAAAGAAGAAAAAAGCATCCAAGACATCATCGACACAATCCTCACAGAAGCAGAGAGTTTTTTAGAGAAAATCGGATAATAGCACATCTCCGTTCATTCTGATAAACGAAAGCTTATATGTCAATTCAAAAAATGCATTTTTAGTTGACATTATATTTTAAATGGTATACAATAATACTATATTGTGCATCATATGATGTATGGTAGATTGTTTTATGGGATGAAAAATATGTTTATTATATTCGGCACAAAAGTAACAGAGAAAAATGTTGGAACATTTCAAATTGGATGCGGTGTGTGCAGAAGAGAAGACGTTTTAGATGTTGTAAAAGTCACGACTTGGTTTTCGCTCTTTTTTATACCGACGATTCCAATAAAGAGGAGGTATTACCTAAAATGTCCCATATGTGGAAATTACTTTGAGGGAATAAAAAAAGATGAGCACGGAAACTTTGAATACATAACTGAAGATCAATAGTTTAGGTCACTTTTTTGGTCTCGTACAAAAGTTTTTGTGGAATTTTCGCTCAATTTCTCGTCATCCAGAGGAGCGAAGGCCCGTAGGAATCCAGAATTACGAAGTCCGTACTTTGTTTGCCGCAGGGCGTGCACATATCCAACAAAAAAATCAAAAATATCTTTCAAAATCGCTTGACAAACCGTTTTTTTTGCTACATTTGTAGTATGTTTTTTTATAAATATGGGAGAAGAAAATGAAAAACATGATTTGTAGCGCATGTGTAATGATAATGATGTCACTTATACTGCTTCCGATGATTTACCCAATTCCATACCGTCTTCTCGCTTATGTTGAACAACTTGGACACATATGACTGCGTGTAGAAGCTATCTATATATTCCAATACTTTCTTTCTAAATGACTCCGGATATAT
>BNWE01000087.1 GCA_025998595.1 Alphaproteobacteria bacterium
ACCGCCAAAGCTACTTATCAACTCAAAATTAACGGCGTCTGGCATCGATCTGAAATGACAAAAAAAACTCGAGAAATCTTTAAAAAAATTGACGTAGGCGACCTAACTTGATGCGGAGTTAGGGATTGATTTATCTTGAGTTTCTTCTAGTTCTTTTATTTTTGCCTCAAGTTCTTCGCGCTTTTTTTGAAGCTCATCGGCTTCTTCATTAAGTCTATTTTCCTTATTCGTCAATTCTTTGATTTTTGTTGGTTGTTCATTCCATTTTGCACATGCAACGTTGTGTTTTGCTCTTGCGTTATCATAATTTTCTTTTTTAATCCGAACCGCTTCTTCTGCAGCCAAGATTTCGTTGTATGCGTCTTCAGGCAATGGCACTACCAACTGTGCAACCTGTTCATTTATGTGTGGCGCACTTGTTTTCGCATTAGTCTCTTTTGTCAATGGTGAAACCACCGTATTCACTGATGCGTTTGTCTTCGCATCTATATCAGCAAGATTCATCGCTCCCAAATCAAGAACTGCTGCTGTAGCGGTTATGCACAATACTTTTTTCATCTTTTAATCTCCGTTGTAAAAAATAACAAAACTACCATAACGCAATAATTACAGAAATATATATAGCTGCTTTTGGGTAAAAAAACAAGTAAAAAATATTCGCAACACAGACTCTAATGACTTTTCCGTCAGCACCGATTGTGCTGATAATGGTTACTGTGTAACGCTATGGAGCTCCAGTAATGTTTTTCAAGCTCTTTCTGTCGGTTTACCAATTCCGTTATCATAGCAGTAACATACAATTTTTTTGAACCACGCTTCAATATCAGCATCTGGAGCTAATCCATTTATCGTTAATTCAAGATCTGCTTCGAAGACTGCAGAAGTAGCGAATTTAGCGTGTGCCTCGTAAGGCCAACGGATAGCTTCCACTTTTTCAAGTGAACAATCCATATCGCTCAATGTATTGATGAAAAGAGTATTTCCAACAAGCTGTATCGCACATGATTATATTGCGCTATTCGCATTGCATTGCATTGCATTGAAAGTCAATATTAACCTTTGTGTGTACTTCTGAAATTCCATAGTTGGTTATTGAGAGCATAATGAGAAAACGAAAGGCGCTATCGCAATTGCAGCTGCAGTTGTAATGTACTCACACCAGATTATATCGAAGCATGACTCGCAGCTGTTGGAATTTCAAAGCTTGTGATTAAGAGAGAGTGAGTTTTGTCACGGTTTCGGTATTGCCAAGATGAAACAGAATAAATGTCAGAAGTCATTTCAGAAGCGATGGCGGCAGTATAGTGGAGCTGCTTTTGTGCAGTAACAGGAGAAAGGATTTGATTGTCGAAAATACTAGCATTTTCTTGTTACTCACTCAAAGTGGCTCCACTATATGATGTCGAATGCATCGGGGAAGCAATATGTAAGATAAAACGATATTGACATACAATTGCAAGGCTTTACACGAGGACACAACGGCAGCGCTCTTTCACAAAAAAAGAGAGCGCTGCTACACAGTGTTCCTTAATCGTCTTCGTCTACATCTCCCCATCCACCGAATCCCCAACCAGAAGAAGTGGCGGCAGCAGGAGGAACTCCTCTGGTAACTCTGTCTTTGCTGAAATTGCCAGAGAGGGGGAGGATAATCTTATTGTCTATATCATAATCATAAGGAACCACGCATTCTTTTAGCTCTGTAACCGCTGAAAAATCCAGCTTTCCTTTTATGGTGGCATTTTCTGCCTTGAAACTTTTTAATGTCGCAGGTAACTTTAGGTCTTTATTGAATACAGGATAATCAAGAGTTAATGCTTCTATTTCCCTAGGCCAAACGATATCATTGAATGTGCCAGCAAGAAGCTTCAATGTTTTTGATTTCGATAATAGCGTCAAAGTTCCTTTTATGGTTACATTACAATTAAAAATCTCAAGCGATGGTGGTAGAATTACATTGTTGTATGATGCACGCGCATAAAGCGAATTAAGATCATTTATCGTTGTTCTTGATAAATCCAGTGTTCCTTTTATTTTTGGCTCAGGATTAGCGAGGCATTTAAAATACTTAAACGATGGTGGTAAAAGAATATCGTTGTATGTTCCGCCATAGAGCATCATATTTGTTACTTTTGTGTCTGATAAATCCAGTTTCCCATTTATTGTGATATCGAATGTGTTTACCTGAAAAGTCTCCAACGATTCCGGCAAGGTGAGATTATCGCATGTGTATTTGCTTGGAAGTATCAATGTTTTTATTTTTCCTGCCGCTAGCACTTCCGGCAGGTTTTCTAGTTTTTCGATTTCTGCGGTACCACGTTCTTCATAAAAACAATCGAAAATCTCTAACGATTTCGGTAAAACAACATGACTGTACTTGCCTTCGCGAAGGCTGAGATCGCTTACTTCTGTTTCTGATAAATCTAGCCTGCCAGTTATTGTGACATTTTTTGCACACTCAAAAATCTTCAATGATTTCGGCAGGATGAGATTGCCATATGTGCTTTTAGGAAGCCGCAACTCTTGTATTATTTTTGCTGCCAGTATTCCGGACAGGTCTGGACTTTTGCTTATTGTTGCGTTGCAGGCGTCAAAAACAACCAATGAATTCGTCGGAAAATGAACACTAGTATATCTTCCGCGAAGATGCAGATTCCTCAGTTTCTCGCAGTGTAATAAGTTAAGGTTACACGCTTTGTGTTCTGAATTAATGCTAAGTTCCTCCAAAAAGTCAGTAAATATTGAAGTAAGTGTGTCACAATACTTTGCGCTCAGTCTTTTTAAATGCGTAAAATGCGACCAATCCAAAGGGGATTCTATTGTTGCTTTTTGAACATCAAGCCTTTCTAATGAATTAGGCAGTTCAACACTTTGAAAATTTCCTTCGAGTTTTGCTTCTTTCAGTCTGGCGCAAGCTGAAAGACTAAGATTCATGTTTCCAGATGTCTTCCTGATCTGTAGCCCTTTTAGCGAAGATGGTAATTGCGATGAGTCTAGGTTGCAATTCAGCTGCGAAAAATCAACAAATTCCAAATTCGAAAATTTCAGTAGGAATAATACATTTTCCTGGTCTAACCTAACATCATCCATCCACTTAAAGTCTGCTAGCAAATCTGGTAGACGTTTTTGTTGCCCTTGCACCCATGAACTTTCTGGAGCATTAATAAGCTCATCCAACACCTCTCCATCAGGAGATGCTTTGGCGATTTCTACAACTTCTTTGTAGCCATTGTTATCACTCACACTTGATAAAATAACATTACGTACCTGCTTGCTTATGTACTCATCTGAAAAAGGAATATCTTTGATGATGTTTCCGAGGATCTGTCTCAGTGCCTTACGTTTACCAAATTCTGGATCGTTATCTGTTTTCTCAACATATTTTTGAAAAGATTGAATTGAGTTCTTCAGAGCAGCATAGGTTATGTTTCTATCAGCATAGGAAAATATCGAATGATAATCGTTCTGGAGGTCATTGTGAGGAAAAAGATAGCCAACCTGCTGTTTCTCCACATCACTCGTGCTCTCTATCAGCTCTCTCATGCAAGCTTTTTCTTCTTTCGGTGTATCTGGAGTCACTTGCCCATGTGCGTTTTCTTTTTGGAAAATTGTAAAATTGAAGTCTACGGCCTTTTTGCTATCTGCAGACTTGTTCGCGATTGCCTCTTTATCTTTTTCAGACTTATTTGCAACATTGACAACTATATTGCCGGAAATATCGCCTTCTATAACATGGTGGTTTTTCCAATAAATACTGTAAATTTGATCAGGGTTTATTATCTCAAAGAGCTCGTTAAATTTACTTCTGATGAGCTTCAGGATTTCTTTCAGATCTTCTTCTTTTTTTAGATCCTTCGAATATATTTTCTCCAAAAATTTATTCGGGTCAATGCCAATTACGGCACACATAACTCTCAATACGTTTATAAAACCAGCATTCAACTCATTCTGTGTTTTTATATCTTTATTTCCTTCTCTCGGAGCGTATACAACCTTATTATCGCCATTGCTGTTAAGACCAAACACAACGTGATTCCACACACTTCTGGAATTATAGTCTTCGCCGTTAACGCTGGTATTAACTCGCTTTTCTTTAATGGTAGTTTTTTCTTTGCCTACCACTTCTTCCCTAATAACAGAACTTCCTCTATAGAAAACACTCAATTGAGACAAGCGGTTCTTTGGTAACTTTGGATATTTAAAGTCAGCCACTTCCATTGATGAAAACTTGATGGTTTCGGAATGAGAGGCATTCAGGGCACTCTTAAGTTCATCAATTTTTTTCTTGCCAAGCACATAGTTGAATATGTTCCTGATTGAAGTCTCTACACAATCCGCAAAAGGGACTGTACCAATTTGTTCGATGTGACATTCATCATTCATACGATATTTGTATGAGCTACCGTTATTAGGAGCTGGACTGTATGGTAAACCATGCTGATTCAGAGCTTCATTTATCTTTTTAGTCATACTCGCTATTTTTTCTTTTGATGTTCCAGCAGGAATTGAAGATGAATTAGTGATATACTCACGCGTAAACATCATCTCTCTGTATTCCGAATATAACTTTAAGAATTTTTGAGCTTCTGCTTTGCTATTTAGGATGCATTTAGCAAAAGCCATAATCACATGTTCAACAGTATGCTCTGCGTAGCCACAAGACGCTTCGTCTTGTATTGCTTCCAAAAGCAACTTCTCGATTTCTTCGTCTTGTATATATTTATTGTCTTTTTTAATGTTTTTTATTCTTACGCCCGATCCTTGTGGTTGTCTAGCTTCTGGCTCAACCATTCGTAAGATGGCTTCAGCAAATTTCAGAGTTTCATTCTTCTTTCTTAGCCGTTGCAGGCAATCATTTAAAGTTTTCTTTGCATTGCCATTGATTGAATGTTCGCCAATAAGATTATTTACTGATGCTGGAGTTGAAATTTTGTTCTTTTCAAACACTCTGAAAATCTCAGCTTTTATCAACAATAACGCAAGCATTTTTGGCTTGTCGCCTCCATCAGCCATTGGTACAATACCAAGAGTATTAAGTTTCGACGGAAACAATGTGAAAATGAGATTCTCAAGACGATCTTGTGGAGTATCCAGCGTACGATCATTGCGTGGATCTGTTGTCGGAACAACATTTCCTTTTAACCTCAAATTTTCTAGATATTTGGTCTCGATCATGGTGAGTCCCCAAAACGGACAGCAATACAGCGGTATTTTTAGCAGTGAATCACGAGGTGCAGAAGATAACGCATAGCCCTCTACATTCATTCCTAGCCATATGTCAAATTCATTATCTGCGTTCGTAAAATCATCAAAATACAGGCTTGCGTTGCAGGCATAAAAACAAAACAACGGCAACCAAAACTTCATTTTTCTTCCAAAATTCATAGCTCTCTCCTACTAACGCGAATAATGGATTAGCTAACCATTTGAAAGATAGGAGTAATAGCAGGTTTTTCACACAAGAGTTGGTAAGCCACGAGAGTAGACATAACATGAATGCCCATGTTTTTTTGAGACCTGTGTCT
>BNWE01000088.1 GCA_025998595.1 Alphaproteobacteria bacterium
AAAGGCAAATACGAATCAATCAATGACGAAAATGTTGCACTGAAGGCTTTCGATCTTGCAGTGAATGTCGGAATTCCACAGGCAAACAAACTAATACAGAGAGCATTGCGATCCACTGGAATTTCAGTGGCTGAAGATGGAATCATCGGACCAATCACACTTGCAGCCATAAACAATGCTGACAGCACCGATCTGCTAGCCGCTCTGAAATCCGAGGCTGCCGGATATTATCGTAGCATCGCAAATACAAATCCGTCGCAGCAAAAATTCATCACAGGATGGCTCAATCGTGCATATAGTTAAAGGGAGAAAATCATGCTAAAAGATTTGATTCTGAGCGAAAAAACCAAAGGAACTATCGCAATTATTGCTGCTGTTGTGATGTATTTCACACCAGATTACATCGACGCAATAATCGAAGCCGGACTCGCAGCTGTTGGTATTTCAAAGCTTGTGATAAAAAAGGAAGAGTGAATTCCGCAAAAAGACATCATTTTTTAGGCTGTGGAATGATTTACTTCACTATTGAAGGAATGATATACCACCAAAAATAAAAACGTATTTTAACAAAACCTCAATATATTCCTGCGATAATGAAACACATATTTGTTAGAGGAAAGGAAAATGAAGCGTATTTTGATCTCCAGCTGTTGTACTGCGGTGTTTCTGATGATTTGTTTTGGAACAAAGGCGACATTGGGAGGTGCTGGAAGGACTTCATCAAGCGCTAACTTGTTAGCAAAACAAAAATCAACACGAGAAACTTCCATCGTGGGTGAACATGGATCGCTACAAGACACCTTCAGCGTAGAAGAGTACGAACAATTAGTAAAAAATTTTTACGAACAAAACAAGAAACATCTAAAAGAGCAAACTCCTGATGTTCGAGAAAAAACAATTGTACCTGAAGGGCAAACCTCTGATATTCGAGAAAAAATAATTGTACCTGGAGTTGAATTATATCGTATTGGAAAACTGCTGCGATTTAAAGAATATAAAATAAAAGGAAGAGAAAGAAGTGAAGGAATTCCAACTATAGATTTATCATGGCCAAATATGAGAGACGTGTTTCTAGCAAAAGTTGGTAAAATCACATCAGGCAGAGCTGGAAGATTGAATGTCGTAATTAGTGCCATAGAAGGTGTTGAGCATGATAATTTTTCGCAAAAACTAGAAGAAAAACAGATACAAGACCAGATAAAGGAAATAATCGCACTTTGCTTAGATAAAAAAGAGGGGCTCTTTGATTTGAGAGAGCTAAATGACGCGAACTCTATACGTTTTAAGGAACATCTAGAGCAAATGTTGGGAGACTATACTGGCTTTCAGAGAATTATGTCGTTATTGGCAGTTAGCACACTGAATTCAACAATGGAACATGCTTTTGTGCCAGGTTTTACGAAAATTGGTGTTGCAAAAATAGGAGGCTGTGACACTTCTGGTAATTGCTACATTCACATAAGCAGAAAAATAAAAATAGAACAAAAAAACTTTGATGGTAAAGAGTATATAACTGATGATGATGGGGTTACATACCCAACCATTTTTCACGAAATTACGCATGCATATCATCATATGGTACTCGGATCGTTAGATCTGTCCGATTGTGAATCAGCATACTCAATATTGAATTCAACGGACGTGGATTTTATCGGGCTTTTCTTTCCAATGCTATCCAATGAAAAAATTGAGTTAGCTACAGATAAGATTGTTGGACTCATGACTGGCAAGTGGGACATAAAAGTCATAAAAAGCCACATAGCAGACGGCTCATCAAAAGAAATAATGAACATCTTTAAGAAGGTAGTTGATTGTGGATTTGGTAATTTGGTGTTTTCAAAGGAAGATCTCATCCTAAAAAAAGATAACTGCGTTAAGATAGAAGAAATACTTACGGAGAATATGCTCGCAAAAGCAATTTATGTCTATTGCTGCGCTATTGTTGATGGCATTGGGAAAGCTCGCCCAATATGGAGCAATTGTGAAGAGATGTTAACGATAACTGGGCTAGCGCCAACAACAGATGGCCACAAGATGTACCTCATTGAGGATAGACAGCACGAGGAAATTCACAAAATAAGACATCAGGAAAATACAGAAACATATGATAAGCTCAGCGATTTTGAAAAACATGCTGAGCTTGGCAAACACTTTAGGTATCATGCCACTTTTAAGGCCGAGGAGGTAGCCAAAATCATAGCTTATAAGATCGCTTTGATTTGCAGAGAATTGGATGATCCACCATTGCTCAATACAGAGGATATAAAAAAAATATCAACAGGAGATATAAGCAAAATATTCTCTGAAATCGCCACAAAAACAGCGCCATCTTCAGAAAACAAAATAGAAGATATCAATATAAAAACTTTACTTAAGCCGGATACTCTTAGGTTTAGTTCTGATAATACGGCCACAAAAGATGTTAAAAACATCGATGAATTTCTTAAAAAGGCTTTTGAAGATATAGAAACAAGCAATAGTTTTAACAAGCTACACATTGCTGTGTTGAATAGAGACGTGAGAAACATAGATATTTTGTCAAAGAACGCTGCATACCTAAAAGTCCCATGTGATGAAACTGGAGAGACTCTGTTACACAGTAAAGCCACATGTGAAACTGGAGAGACTCCATTACACTGTGCCGCACTAAACGGTGATGTCAATGCAATAAGAATTTTGTTGTATCATGGAGCAGATCCAAATGCTAAAAACAAAAAAAATGAAACTCCGCTACTTTTTGCTGCAAAGTCTGGGAATGCTAAAGCGATAAAAGCTCTGTGTGAATGTGCCTTAACAAATCCAAATACACCAAGTAAAGAGGGCGAGACTCCACTGCATTTAGCCGCAGAGTTCGGAAATATCGATGCAATAAATGACTTATTGGAGCTTGGAGCAAATCCAAATGCCAAAAATAAAAAAGATAAGACTCCACTGCATTTAGCCGCACAGTCTGGGGATATTGATGTAATAGGAGCTTTATGGAAATGTCCGCAAACAGAAGCGGAAAACAAAAGCGTTGCACTGCATTTTGCTGTAAAGTCCGGAAATATCGACACAATAAATGCTCTATTGAAGCTTGGGGCGGATCCAAATGCCAAAAATGAAAAAGATGAGACTCCGTTGCATTTAGCCGCACTGTCTGGGGATATTGATGTAATAGAAGCTCTATGGAAATGTCCGCAAACAGAAGCGGAAAACAAAAGCGTTGCACTGCATTTTGCTGTAAAGTCCGGAAATATTGATACAATAAACGCTCTGTTTGGGCTTGGAGCAGATACAAAAGGCATGAATAAAAACAAAGAGACTTCACTACATTGGGCTATCAAGCCTAGAAGCTCATATGACCTGCTGTTGTTTGGGTGGAAACCAATAGACATTGAAGTCATAAAAACTTTATTAAAACATAACGCAGATCCAAACGCAAAAAATGAAAAAGATGAGACTCCGTTGCATTTGGCTGCAGAGTCAGGAAACGCTGAAGTTATAAACGCTCTGTTGGATCGTGAAGCAAATCCAAATGCTAAAATGGCAGGTAAAGATTTTTTAACCGCAGGCAGTACACCGTTACATTTGGCTGTGAGGTCAGGAAAAGCTGAAGCTGTAAACGCTCTGTTGGATCATATAAAAGATAAAGAATCCGCACTTAAAGCTGTGAATAATATTGGTGACACGCCGCTACATTTGGCTATGGTGAAAATGAGTGCTGAAGTAATAAGCGCTATGTTAGAGTATATAAAAGATAAAGAATCCGCACTTAAAGCTGTGAATAATATTGGTTACACGCCGCTACATTTTGCTGTAGTGTCAGGAAACGCTGGAGCTATAAACACTCTGTTGAAGTATAACGCAAACGTAGGCAGTACACTGCTGCATTTTGCTGCAAAGTCAGGAAAAGCTGAAGCTGTAAACGCTCTGTTAGATCATATAAAAGATAAAGAATCCGCACTTAAAGCTGTAGATAATTCTGGCAAGACTCCCCTGCATTTGGCTGCAGAGTCAGGAAACGCTGGAGCTATAAACACTCTGTTGAAGTATAAGGCAAATCCGAACGCTAAAGTTATTGGGGGATATTATGCAGACGCAGGCAGTACACCGCTGCATTTGGCTGCAAAGTCAGGAAAAGCTGAAGCTGTAAACGCTCTGTTGGATCATATAAAAGATAAAGAATCAGCGCTTAATACTGTAGATGGTCTTGGCTATACACCGCTACATTTGGCTGCTGAAAGCTATACTAGTGCTGAAGCTGTAATAAACGTTCTGCTGGATAATGGAGCAAATCCGAATGCTCAAGGGGGCTATTATGCAAGCGAAACTCCGTTGAATCTAGCTGCAAAACGCTATGAAGGCGCTAAAGAAGTAAACGCACTGCTGGCAAGTTCTAAAATTAAAATTACCTTCGATACTGTCATTCATTGCGGTAGTAACGATCCAGAGATAAAGGAAATGCTTCGGAATAAGATCAAGGAGTTGTTGAACACCCCTGAAATTACCATTGATACTGTCTTTAATTACTATAGTAACGATCCAGAGATAAGGAAAATGCTGCAGGATAAGGTTGTGGAATTAACAGAAGACGAAATGGTTGCGTACCAAGAATTGGTAGAAAAATTTTTCAAATGGAAACCAATAGAATGTGTAGACAACGAAGGAGGCAAAATAGCCATAGCTAGGCTTAAGCTTATAGCATCAGACATATTGGAACTAGAATATGACGCTAAAGAGTTGCTGGAGCTTTGTAATTTTTATGAAAAATGCAAAAACAATGTAGCAAAAGACAAAAATGAGTTTATAGTTGACGACAAATGTCGTGCAATAGTTGGTAGCATGCCATCTAAGGTGCAGGAGGACTTTGGTAAGTTACTTGATTGTAAGATGCCATCCCGTAGACACTATGGTGGATGGGGAAACGAAGATGATTACTGGAATGCCGACAAAGAGAAAGTAAAAAGTCTAGATATTGCTGATTCCATAAACTATCTAAAAGGCGCAACTCAACAAATAGTCGAATTTTGCGAACACTATGACCAAAACAAAGTGACTTATAAACTTAAAGAAGCACGGGCATTGTACGGAGAGCTTAGTACATTAATTAAGGATAATAATTTGTCTAAACTTCTTGTAAAAATACACGAAGAACGTCTTCATAGTAGAGGAGCATGGGAAACAGCCATTTTTAAGGAGCCTTAGCACTGGCGAACGGTCCATGTTGTAATTGTGGATGAAGTGGTTTTTTGCTTTT
Source organism: Alphaproteobacteria bacterium (assembly GCA_025998595.1). Next base: position 5,240 of record BNWE01000088.1, read on the forward strand.
CCACCCGACACGTCATAAGAACATCCACAAAATGCGCGAAAAAGATAGAAAACTTAAAGTCTTAGTTATATTTTTGTGGAACAGTTCCGACGGAAATAGCCCAATAGAGTGCAATTGTCGAAATCAAGATAAGATTTTCGTTTCGTTTTTCGTGCTTCAAATGCGTATCTGTGATTGCAAATCCGTGGCTTTTGAAATCAGAGAACATACTTTCGATTCTCCAGCGCATTTCGTAGTCCAAAACCTTGTGTTTTGATGGCTCACAGTCCATCGC
>BNWE01000089.1 GCA_025998595.1 Alphaproteobacteria bacterium
ACTTCAAATTTTCCGAAAACACGATGATCGGCATCTTCTCCCAAAGGAATAAATTTAAACAAATGGTGATACTCTATATCTCCACGCTCACTAAGCCCAGTAATCTCGACAATTTCTGTGATTTTTCCGGACACGGTCAGCATTTAGAAACTCCAAAATACGAGCCGTATTTTGCGCCGATGCCACGCTCATCTCGACAACCAAAACAACTATATCTGCTTTTTGAATGGCTATACGAGCAACTCCAGAAACGTCTCGTGGAGCATCCACCACAATGTAGTTAAATTGTTTTTTTGTTAAATCCAGAAGAGTAGAGAAGGCCTCAATGTTAGGCTCAGAGTCACTCATGAGATCTTCCAAACCGCCAAGATAAAACAATCTATTGTCATATTTCTTTAATATTGTTTCCACGAAATATTCGTCTATTTTATCGGGTGATTCCAAGAGATCCAAATACGAACTTTCTGCCCCCATATCCAACATTAGGTGAACAGTTCCAAATAGAGAGTTCATATCCATCATGAGGGTTTGTCTGAAATGTCTGTTGGACATTATCCATGCGATATTGACACTTGCAGTTGTGGATCCGGCTCCACCGACAGTGCTGAGAAAATATATCAACTTCCCGACTTTCCACTTGAACTCTAATTTGTGCCCACTATTTGCATCATCAATTGCCTTTTTCAACAGCACCGTGTTTATGGGCTTCACCAGATAATCCGATATACCAATACTCAGGAAATCTCGGAACAACCCCACATCGTTTTTGCTTCCTATAGCTATGATATTCATACTAGGAGCCCCAAGTTCCCGAACCTTAACAATATCACTCATGGGTAATTCGGAGTTTGAAATATCTAAAATAACAATCTTAGGACTTCTGTTTTTTTTTAAAAACTCAACTGCTTCATCAGTGGCACCATTTATAACTTCGGTGTATCCAATGTTCAAATCCTTCACAAGAGTCATAATTACTTGTTTGGATACAGGATCCGTCACAAAACCAACTAGGTTGTAAGGTAAACCATCTGAATTATCACCTGCCATCGTAAATTATCCACTTCAATAAAAGCCAATTACTCACACTATTTTTCGAACTACTTTGTAGTTCCAGCAGCACGGATTGCATCATGTGCTGCCTGCCCCTTATATCTCCGAGGAGAAACAAGATCTGCATCATTTGCTATCATTTCCCTAAGATTATATTTATCTGATACGCCAAACCTAGGTAGATTTTTATTTGTATCAATATCACCTATATATTCAGACCAGGGAGAACAATCTGGTTCTTTAATATCGTATTTCAAAGCATCTATACGAACTCCCCTTTTGGCACCTTCGTATATCAATATTCCGGAATTAGTGATTCTACTATTTATGAATCCAGCCTTATATGCGGCTGTCATAACTCTGCGGCAAATTTTTTCCTGTGCCATATCTTTTATCGATTTATTTAGGGTTATGAGAAAAGATACTTCATTAACTCCCCTTGCTTTGGCATCCTTAAAAAACTTCTTTATTTTCGGAATATCCTCATGAGCCAAATAATCGTTTCTATCTAGTTCAAAAAATTCAGATTCCTTGCTTTCGGAAACCTCAAGCTCGACAATTTTCGACACATAACCGTCGTTAGCCTGATACTGCTTTTCGCATCCCACCAACAAAACACATATCAGAGATAAATCAACTAAGAAAATCTTATTCGACATGCAAACCTCCCTGAGCCACACCATCACCTAATAGAAAATCCAGCATTCTTCCCCTTCTTTATATTTTTATGAAATTTCCTGGTCAGAATTGATTCCAGAGGAGAATATAACCTCGGTATCATATCAGTAGGTGTTTTCAATTTCTTGGAAGAAGGCTTTACGATGTATGGCGTAACAATAATGACCAACTCTTTTTCCGTCTTTTTCACATTACTCTGGCGAAACAGCGCTCCAAAGAAAGGTATATCCGCCAAAAACGGTGTTTCAGTGGAAGTAGAGTTCATGGTCGTCTGGAGCAAGCCGGCTATGGCCAAACTCTCCCCGCTTCCTAACTCCACTGTGGTCGACACTTCTTTACTCGTAACTTCCGGAGTTTCTACATCAGCTTTCTTACTGATAGTACTTACTTTAGGACTAACCTTTAGAGTGATTCTATCCTCCGATATGACCACCGGCGTAAACTCTATGGACGTACCCCACTGCTTGAATTCAGATGTATTACTGTTGCCTCCACTCTGATGTAGAGTGTACCCGAACTCTCCACCTGACTTAAATGTCGCGCTTGTACCGGACAATGCCACCAACGTTGGCTCCGCCAATATGGATGCAAATGATTCGTTGGCCAGAGCATCAATAAGTCCAGAGAGTCCAGTTTGCCCACCGATATATGCACTCCAGAGTGTACCTTTTTTATCTGCCATAGTTTCAGTAATGCTTTTAGACATTCTTTCTCCATCTCCCGAAAGAAAGCCATACTTAGCCCCATTTGCTGTAGCACCTTCTGACATCGCTTTCCAGTCAATGCCCAAACTCTTGCCCAAATCTCGTGTAACCTCGGCGATCTTCACCTTTAGCATAACCTGGGTGGACGTCTCAATTATCAGTTTATTAACAATTTTCGCGGCAGCTACGAATCTTCCAACGATTTCCATAACATCAGAAGCTATTTCCGGAGAAGGAACTCTTCCTTTCACAATCAAAGAATTGTCTATGGACATCAACTCAACTCTGGTATCCGGATACATTTCGGTAATTGCTTCTTTGATTGCTTCCAATGGATATGTGACCCGTACCTTACAATCAACCAAAGCATTCCCATCTTTACCGTTAATAACAAAGGTGGTTACTCCGGGGGCTAATCCAATAACGTACAGCGAATTGTCCGTCAGCATCTGGACATCAATAATAGTCGGATCCGGAATGAAGATTTCGCTGATTTTTTCATTCAACTTTATGAAGTTCACAGAATTTATTTCAATTTCCTTGATTATGCCTTTGCGGAGCTTCAGCTCTTTTCTTTTAACTTGATCTTCTCCTATGGCCATTATGTGTTCATCGTCTGGATCTCTTGACGCGCCTTTCTCAGCACCATAGATATCATCGTAGTCGTCATCATCATCTGAAATAGCGGATTTTTGTACCGTATTGGACGCGGCTTTTCCGGCAGCATAAACATCGGTGGCGCAAATGGAAATAAAACATAGAGTTGTCGCCAGTCCGACTCGAATGCTGATTTGATGCGGCAAGTTGCTACTAAAAAAAGTCGGTTTGCAACAGCCTAAATATACTTCTCTCATAACACCACATTCCCTATGTAATACTTACAAAACCTCCCGGATAAATATTCTTATTTTCCGGCGGCTCTGGCATCACTGACGTTACCGTTCTTATCGAACTTTACTTCCTGAGCCGTTAATTTTTTGTATATTACAGCTCTTTTTTCGTCGCCATGTTTGGTCTCATCTCCCATGACTTTCCCAGAAACGATCTCATAGATCCCTTTCTCATTTCCATTATTCTTGAACTTTTTATCCAATGTTTCCTCAGATCTATTACTATATAATCCAGCAGCAGAATTTATATTATTAATCAACAATTCGGCGTTACTAGCTTCCGCCTCATTGCGTGCCCTCGTTTCCATTAGTTTTTCCGTAGAACTCTTTCGATTTACATCAAGTATATCGCTCATGATGGTTTCTGCCTTCTTTTCTTCTTCATCATTCTGCGCTTTCTTTTCCAGAAGCTTTTCCGTAGAACTCTTGCGATTTATATCAAGTATATCGCTCATGAGGATTTCATTATTCTTTTCTTCATCATCATTATGAGCTTTCTTTTCCAGAAGTTTTTCCGCAGAGCTCTTTCTACCTATATCAAGTATATCGTTCATGAGAACTTCTTCGTTCTTGGTCCCTTCATCCTTAAGGGCTTTCTTTTCCAGAAGCTTTTCCGCAGAGCTTCTGCGATTTATATCAATAATATCGCTCATGAGGACTTCCTCATCCCTGGATTTGTCATCATTATGAGCTTTCTTTTCCAGAAGCTTTTCCGCAGAGCTTCTGCGATTTATATCAATAATATCGCTCATGAGGACTTCCTCGTCATTGGACTTATCATCTTTAAGCGACTTCTTTTCCAGAAGTTTTTCCGCAGAGCTCTTTCTACCTATATCAAGTATATCGTTCATGAGAACTTCTTCGTTCTTGGCCCCTTCATCCTTAAGGGTTTTCTTTTCCAGAAGTTTTTCCGCAGAGCTCTTTCTACCTATATCAAGTATATCATTCATGAGATTTTCCTCGCTCTGGGTTCGCGATTTTTTTTCCAAAAGCTTTTCTACGGAACTCTGGCGACTTATATTAAGTATGTCATTTACAATAAAATTATCACTTTCGTTGTTGTTTTCTTTAGCGGCATCTTCAGCAGCATCTTCAGCGGTATCTTTTTTCACCTCACTGTCGTCAACCTCTTCATCCTGATTGCGAATAGAAATGACTATTCCCGTTGCACTTGATTGATTTATCATTACTTCAACCATGTCTTCTTTTACTTCGAGGGTGATATTTCTAATCGGAGAGCCTGCTGCAGAATGTGCCTGTTCTGAATCTTCTTTTTTAGCTGTTTTTCGCTTTCCTGAGGTAGAACCGTCAACTGCTAGTACCGTCAACGCTTTATATTTATAAGTTTTTGTTCTATCGCCTTTACTATCCATAATTAGAACATCAATTATGTCACCGGGATATACCATATTGTTAAAAACGCTCGATTTCTGATCAACAACAAGCGTAACAGCCCTCATTCCTTTTTTTATGTAGGCTTCACTAACTTTTTGAGCCTCTTTCTTTTCTTCCTCTTGTTTTTTTTTCTTTTCTTCTTCCGCTCTCTTAGCAGGATCCATGTCATCGAGCATTTGAATTGTAAGTGGAATGCCATGGGGAATATCGTTCTTTGCCCACATCTTCATGGCTTTGCCGTAATCAGCTACATTATTCATGGGAACCTCTTCTCTGTCCTTGGCGATAAAATAAGGCAACAAGTCATCACTTGGCCATTTTTTCCAATCGCAACACTGGGCGGATATCTTTTCACCTTTTTTGATGTCTTTTGATACCACCAGCACATGGACATCCCAGGATTTCTTCTTGGTTTTATCCCTTGCCATAAGCGGAATGTCCGGCATGGGAATTTCATCTTTTGCGTCCTTAACGGCAACCGTACTAACATTAGTCGGTAATAACCACCTGGCGAGACATGTGATGCCAAGTGCTATGATAGAGGCGATAATTAGTGGAATTAGATCTTTTTTATTCATATCAACACCTAGATAACAAATTTTCGGCTATCACATAAAAAACACCGCCGGATAACGCTATCCCATATGGTATTTCTTGTCTCAGTGCGTTTGTGGGACATTTATTGAGTGCAACAATCTTTCTACTAACACTACCAAGAGAAGGCAGTATTATATTCAGGAGCTTAAATGCGCTCTTTTCTTTTTGAAAGATGCATAACCAAGTAACTATCCTCCT
>BNWE01000090.1 GCA_025998595.1 Alphaproteobacteria bacterium
CTTTGCTCCCGCCGATTTCAACGAAACAGTCAACACGCTGGGGTTGCCGATGTATGCAAAACAGTGTCCTAGAAAATTCGATCGCGGGACAGATCTGCATACCCAAAGCAATCCGCTGCCGATGTGTTTACGTCCTGCTGTGTTGGTAAAGGTCACCATATGAGCTTGATAAAAGAGGCGTTGAAAAATGCGTTTGACGATGCCTTTGAGCATCTTGGGGTTGAGGTTGTTTATAAATCAACAGCCTCTGCCTCTTTTTCAATTGTTGCTTTGATCAAAGAACCGGAAAACGTTTATGAAGTCGGCAGCTCTCAAGTCATTGGACAAGTTGCCGAATTTTCCGTGAAAGCTTCCGACGTAAAACCGAAAATTAGTGACGTAATTTTCATCGACTCGAAAAAGTATAAGATTCACGAGGAGCCTTTGTTAGATGCATCGAATTTAGCATGGAAATTTCAGGCTGTATTGTTGGAGAAATAATCATGGGCGAATATTCAATTAGTGCGGCTGAATCAATTGCAAAAATTACGCAAACCATAAATGCACTTCCGGAGCAAATTGCGACAGCATCGATGCGTGCGTTGAACAAAACAGCAGCTTGGATAAAAAGCAATTGCGCTCGGCAAATCGCCAAAGAAAAATTGCTGAAACTGAAAATCATCAATGACAGAATCCGAATTATCAAAGCTGGTACTGCAAATTTGCAGGCGAAAATTCTAGCAGACGTTGTTTCCATCCGAGCTCGTAATTTGGGAAATTTACGACAGACATCTGGTGGAGTGGCTGCCGGAAAGCATTCATTTGAAAAGGCATTTGTAGCCACCATGCCAAAAACCGGTTACAGAAGCGCATTCAAGCGCACAACCAAGGCACGATATCCAGTCAAGGAAATGTGGCTACCGATTTATAATGAAGCCACGCAAATAATCGAAAAAATAATCGATGCGGAAGCTTCTGCGATATTCGAAAAATACTTTTTGCATGAGTTGCGATTTATTACAGGTGCAATATGAAATTTATTTTGGACGCAATCAAAAACAAAATTCTCGAAAAAATTCCAGAAATAAAAAACTGCATTTCGTATGCAAAAGGTCGCGAGGAGCTGGACGCTCCGGTCGTTTTTCTTGGCATTACAAATTATTCAGCTGGCCACGATCCTGCAACTGGCCAACTTGCTTTGGTTGCTCATGTGGAAGCTAGAGTTGTGATTGATTCAACTATCGATGACGCAGAATTTATCGTACAAAATCTAGCATGCAAAATTGCAAACGTTGCTCATCTAAATTCGTTTGGAGAAGAAATTTCTCCTGCGGTAATTTCATCGATTTCAAAAGATGAATTCCATCCAGGTTTCGATGTTTATTTGTGTTGGCTAATTGAATGGACACACGAGCTTCATGTCGGCGAATCCGTTTGGAACAATGAACACCTTCAAATTCCAGTACATACAATCGTAATTAATGGAGACGATCATCATGCAGTCTAGTTTTGCATTTTCCGATCTGTTTCGACGCGTCGCAAATTTAATTCGGATTGGAAAAATTTCTGAGATCGATGGTGCGCAAGTTAAAGTCGAAATTGGAAAAGTCAAAACCAATTGGCTTCCGATTGTTTCTACTGCTGGTGATACAAATTGTTGGATTCCAATTTCTGTTGGCGAACAGGTTGTTGTGTTATCTCCATTTGGTGAAATTTCGCAGAGCGTCGTTTTGCGATCGATACATTACAATAAGTATGATGCGCCAGAAAATGAAAACGACATTTCGTTTAATGCAAAAGCAGATGTAAAAGCAAGCGGAGAAAAAAAACTTGAGGCATCGTTTGAAAATGGTATCGAGCTAAAAACAAACGACACATATATATATGTGCATGATGGAAATATGCAATTAAAATCTGGCAATGCTTCGATTACTATCGACAATAATCAGATCGAAATTTCATCTGGAAATTCAGGTGTTATACTATCGTCATCTGGAATTCAGTTGTCGTGTGGCGCTTCATCAATTGATATGTCCAACAGCAATATTTCGCTGACTTCCACAAGTTTGAGTTCGAGTCCTCCTTTCTGCAAATGTATGGGAGGCGCTTGATGATTGATATTGGTGTTTTTGCTGAAAATACAGAACGCATACGATTGTATCAAAGCAGCGAAGCATTATTGTGTGCAGCGTCACGCTGCGGAGGCGCTTGATGAAAGGCATGAGCAGAATTACTGGAAAATATTTGAACGATCTCGATCATTTGAAGCAATCCATCGTTGATATTCTGAGTACACCCATAGGTAGTCGTGTTATGAAAAGGGACTATGGCTCACGACTGTTCGATCTGGTCGACAAGCCAATCAACAAAGAATTATTTCCGCAAATTTATGCTGCAATTGCTGATGCCTTACAAAAGTGGGAACCAAGACTGAAACTTGAGAAAATTACCATTACAGAAATCAAAGGGGCTCATATTTCAGTGTCTCTGAACGGTGTTTATTTACTCAACGAACAGAAAATTACTCTGGAAGGACTTGTGATATGAGTATGAATCTAAGCGAATTGCAAGCACCGCAAATTATAGAAGAAATGACATTCAGTGAAATATTGCAGCGCATGAAAGAGACGCTCATATCTTTGGATGCAGAATTTTCAGCGTATCTCGAAAGCGATCCGGTCATAAAATTGATGGAAGTTGCTGCGTATCGTGAGTTGTTATTGAGGAGCCGAATCAATCAAGCAGCCAAAGCAAATCTACTGGCTTTTGCAACTGGTTCAGACCTTGATAATCTTGCAGCGTTTTATGGAGTCGAGCGAAAAGAAAACGAATCTGATGAGGATCTGCGAAATCGCACACAACTAAAAATTGTAGGGTGGTCATCGTCCGGCAGCAAAGAAGCATACGAATATCATGCAATAAATTCTGACCAGCGAGTAAAAGAGGCCAAGGCAGACTCTCCACAGCCTGGACTTGTGCGCATTTTGATTTTGTCGAAGGAAAACGGAGGTGCTGTCTCGACCGATCTTCTGGAAAAAGTTACGGCATACATGATGCGCGAAGACATTCGAATGCTGACTGATACCATCGAAGTTGTTGCCAGCAATATGATCGATGTGAATGTGAAAGCGAAAATCACGTTGATGTCCAGTGCTCCGCCGGATATTTTGGATACAATAAAAGCATCGTTCGTCGCTAATTTTAGCAAAACCGCGGGGCTTGGAGTTAGCATTTCGCAAGCTTGGATTATATCGAATTTGTTTTTGAACGGTGTAAAAGATGTCGAATTGATAACGCCAGCTGATGATGTGGCTGTTACGGAAATCGAATGCGCTCGCCTTGGAGTTGTGGAGCTTTTCAGATGAGTTTGTTACCTCCAAATTCTACAAAATCCGAAAGAAACATTGCCAAAGCCATTGATTACAAAGGAAATGCAGATGCTTTGGCTGGATTTAAATTTAATGAAATTGGGGCTGGTGACGTTCTGAATTGGGAATATTCACTAGGACAAATAAATATCGATGATTTTCAAGAACGTGTATTAAAAGGACTGGAATTTCACCGAATTCGAGGCACGCCAAAGTCATTGAGAAGCGCACTATCATGGTATGGATTTACGGACGTTTTCATCGAGGAAGAATCTCCTGGAACGCATTTTGCGGAATTTCAAATTGGCCTGAATGAAGTCCCAAATGGTTTTGGAGTTGACGCAATTGTCTCAGTTGCAGAGCTTGCAGCGCCTCTGCGTTCACAGTTGAGGCGCATATATAATTCTCTATACGATGTGCGCCGGTTCGTGTTGGATGGATCGAAATTCGGAGATTTTCTCTCGGATGATTCTGGGGTTCGATTGTGTGATGATGAACCGAAGCTATCTTTTGGCCGGCAAAATTTTGATATTGCACGACTGCCTGAGGTTGCGCTTGAGCAATACAACCTCCAAGAGCATTTTAATGCTGCCAAAAATATCGATACATATAGATTGGATTTTGCAAATCTTGACGATGCTCCAATAGACGCTGTCAATCGTGGCAGTGTTTTGGTGCATGTCAGATATGCTTGGAACACGGAATCATTTGAAATTTTTCCTGGAGAATTGCTGCGACCGAATATTTTTGCAAAAGCGTTGGTTGTACTTTCGGAATCGGTTTTCGGAGATACAAACTCGTGTTTATCTGGAGGCTATGAAAAAATTATCGAAGAGCCATTTGTCCTTTCGTTCAATTTGCTTTCGGAAAATAAAAATACCATAGAAAAAGTGTTGGTCGAAGAGAGATTTTTCAGAGAAAAAGCATCGTTGCTTTCAATCGCTTGCGACGATTTTGTTCTGACATCAGTTCGCAATAGAAATTACATTGTTGCGTTTGATGATTATGACACAAATGTCGATGGCGCATTTCATCGAAATCACACCGAGATGGTCGCATATCCAGGAGCCAATATTTGGCACGATCACAGGCATTTTGGCGTGCCTTGGAATGCGCAAAATTATACAAAAATCACCTCGAACTAATCATTTTCTCGGCTGAATTGGTTTCGATTAGAAAAAAACGAAAAAACTTTCAACAAAATCACTTCAAAACGAAAATAAGTATAGGAGAGCATGTTTGGGATTTTCGAATGGCGATATTAACACAATCAGGACGAGCAGCGATTGCGCAGAGCGTGAAAGATCAGGTGATTCACATAGCTTGGGGTCAAGGCCAGCTTGAAGCTGGACACGATGATTTTAGTCCAGAAGACCCCATGCAAACAACTCTAAAGAGTGAAGTTGGACGGCGCATTGTCGATGGAGTTGTATTTTGCGTTGGTGACGACGATGGTGAATTGGTAACTCCGACCGGACGATTTTCTGCCAGCGAAGAGCCAACTAACAATCTTTTCATTGAAACGACATATGATTTTGAAGATGCCAGTGATCATACGATTCGCGAACTTGGATTGTTTGTGGGAACGAAAACAGATCCAGACCTTCCCGTAGGCCAGAAATATTTTCTTCCGGCGGACATTGTCGACCCTGGGATTTTGCTGTTACTTGAGCACTCGGTGCCACTGATTCGCACTCCGGCAACGCGTGAAAAATTTTGCTTCGTCGTTACGTTTTAGGAGAAGAAACACATGTTTGATTCTGGTACAACCAAAAGTTTTCGCCAGTGCTGCAAGCACACGTTTTGAGCGGAGATTTATAATGCCGGCATTAAACGCTAACTCCGCCAAAAATTAGGGCGCCGATTTCGTTTGTTTCTCATTTTCCAGAGTTTTCTTTCGAAATATGTGCGCGTTAATTAGGCGCGCATACTTTTTTGTAAAAAAGCTCAAATTTCAGCCAAATATGCACTGGGCGCCCTAATTTTTGGCGGAGTTAGCGATTAAAGGATTTTTTCAACCGATTCGATTCCAGCAAAAAATACACGATGTTATTGTTTTTGGCTGGTAAAGGTTTGCAATCTGCGGAGCTGAACGAAATTCAGGAGTGCGCAAGGCAAGCGTTAAAAGACATAGGCAACGCGATTT
>BNWE01000091.1 GCA_025998595.1 Alphaproteobacteria bacterium
GCTTTCGGAAAATAAAAATACCGTAGAAAAAGTGTTGGTCGAAGAGAGATTTTTTCGAGAAAAATTGTCTTTTCTTTCAATTGGTTGCAACGATTTTGTTCTGACATCAGTTCGCAATAGAAATTACGTTGTTGCGTTTGATGATTATGACACAAACGTAAATGGCGTATTTCTTCGAGATCACGCTGAGATGGTCGCATATCCAGGAGCCAATATTTGGCATGATCATCGCCATTTTTGTGTGCCTTGGAATGTGCAAAATAATTACGTCAAAATATCCAGCAACTAATCAACTGCTTTAGACTTTTTTCTCTCAACACTGAATAAAGAATATAGAGACCGTAAATTGGGATTTTCGAATGGCGATATTAACACAATCAGGACGAGCGGCAATTGCGCAGAGCGTGAAAGATCAGGTGATTCACATAGCCTGGGGTCAAGGCCAGCTTGAAGCTGGACACGATGATTTTAGTCCAGAAGACCCAATGCAAACAACTCTAAAGAGTGAAGTTGGACGGCGCATTGTCGATGGAGTTGTATTTTGCGTTGGTGACGACGATGGTGAATTGGTAACTCCGACCGGACGATTTTCTGCTAGCGAAGAGCCAACCAATAACCTTTACATTGAAACAACATATGATTTTGAGGATGCCAGTGATCATACGATTCGCGAACTTGGGTTGTTTGTGGGAACGAAAACAGATCCAGACCTTCCCGTAGGCCAGAAATATTTTCTTCCGGCAGACATTGTCGACCCTGGGATTTTGCTGTTACTTGAGCACTCGGTGCCACTGATTCGCACTCCGGCAACGCGTGAAAAATTTTGCTTCGTCGTTACGTTTTAGAAAAGGATATAGGAATGCCGGCATTAAAGGATTTTTTCAATAGATTTGATTCCAGCAAAAAATACACGATGTTATTGTTTTTGGCTGGCAAAGGTTTGCAATCAGCGGAGCTGAACGAAATTCAGGAGTGTGCAAGGCAAGCTCTAAAAGACATAGGCAACGCGATTTTCAAAGACGGCGATGTAATCAGAGGTTGCACATGCGTTGTCGATAATCAAACGGGAGCTGTAACAGTTGAGTCAGGTCAGGTTTATTTAAACGGCTCCATTCGCGACGTTAACGAAGTAAATTTTACAATTCCAGTTGATGTTTCCGTAAAAATCGGCGTGTATTTTAAAGAAAAAATCGTCACAGAATTGGAAGATCCAGAACTTCGAGATCCAGCTGTTGGTACACGAAATTATCAGGAAACTGGAGCTGCGCGACTTAAATATAGTCTTGTTTGGGGTTTCCAATCGGAAGGTGTAACGCCGCAAGTATCTGATTTTGGAGAGTTTTTTGCAATATATAATGTCGAGCATGGAGTGCTCGTGCAAAAAGCTTTAGCTCCGCAAATGGATTCTGTCAGCACAGCTCTCGCGCGATATGATAGCGAATCCCATGGATCATTTTTGGTTCGCGGCATGGGTGTGACTTGTTTGGGAGCGTCCGGCGCAGATCAGGTTTTCACAATTAATGAAGGAAAAGCCCACGTCGACGGCTACGAAATTGAGTTGGCGCATTCTCTAAGAGTCAGATTCGACAACGAAATTGATACCGAAACAATAGAATCGGATCCATATGTTTTTGAGCCGAATGCGCAGGGAGTCATGACCGTTCAGCTGAATCATTTTCCTCTGGCGTCTGTAACTTCTGTGGATGTGACGGCACAGAAAACTGTAAACTTGACTCATGGAAATTATAGCGGCGCGCTTGATCCAATTCCTTCGACTTCTGTGCTTGAAATTATTCTTATAAAACAAGGCTGTACTGTTTATACAAAAAGCACAGATTACAAATTAACGTCTGGTCAGGTCGACTGGTCTCCGGCTGGGGCGGAGCCAGCGCCTGGAAGTACATATGAAATTACTTACAGACATCGAGCAAGAGTTGAGCCGACAAATATAACTGACACTGGCTTTGATATTTCAGGAGCCGTCGATGGTACCATGGTACTCGTAACCTACAGTTGGAAAATGCCGCGTTACGATTTAATCACGATTGACAACAAGGGAATTGTTCGCCGTATAAAAGGTCTTGCCCATGCCTGGACTCAGTCAGTTCCAAAAGCTCCGAACGGGCAGTTGGTTCTGGCATCAGTTTTTCAAAATTGGACAAGCAATCAAAAGCCAAAAGTCACCAACAGCGCAGTTAAAGCCGCGCATATGGTTGATATCGAAGCTCTCAAGGACATGGTTCTGAATCTCTATTATTTAATGTCGCAAGAACGCCTGAAAAATGACGCAAACGCCAGTGATCCGAGCACGAAAAAAGGAATTTTTGTCGATCCATTTTTCGATGACGACATGCGCGACCAGGGAATCGAACAGACCGGAGCAATCGTCGACAAATGTCTAACTTTGCCAATGCGTTCTGAAGTCCAAGACCTTGCAAAAGATCAAGCCGTCTATATGTTGCCGTATGTGCTGGAGCCGATTATATCGCAGGAGTTGCAGACGGGCAGCATGAAAATTAATCCATATTGCGCATTTGATCCAATTCCGGCGGATCTGCACGTTACGCTAAACATCGATCACTGGACAGAGGTTGAAACGCAGTGGTTGAGTCCTATTACCGAGAGATTTACTAGAGTTGTGTCCTGGATTGCTCCAACTACCACAGAGACTAGCACGAAAACTTTAGTCTCAAGTACGAGCAAAAACGCTGAATTCATGCGGCGAATAACGCAAAAAATCAGAGTCGAGGGGCTGAAACCAGGCGAGCAAATTACAACCATAGAATTTGATGGAATTCCAGTAAATGTGGAGGCAATATAATGTCAATAACAGCTAATAATCAAGGAGTTGCTGAGGGAAGTATGACTGTGCCAGAGGGAGTTCCAGCTGGCAAGGTGCTCGTTCGAGTTGTTGGAGACCAGGGAAGTGTCGGCACCACAACATATACCGCAAGTGGTACAATTACAACGCAATCGAGACGCACAGTTACAACTGTTATTACCACATACGATCCTCTGGCGCAGACGTTTATGCTATCCGAAGGTCGCCATGTTGCAGCTGTTGATTTGTGGTTCAAGAATAAGGGCACATCTAGAGTTTTAGTTCAAATTCGAGAGACAACTGTCGGAATTCCAAACCAAAATGTCGTTGCTCAAGGATATGTTTATCCAGCGGATATTAATGTAAATGGAACTCACACTCGTGTTTTATTTGGGGATGCAACGTCACGTTGCCCGATTTGGCTTGAGGCGAATGTTGAATATGCAATTGTGATACTCACTGACGATCCAGAAACATCTGTCGCTGTGGTTGAGTTGGGAAAATTCGACTCAATTCATAATACGTGGATTGCAAAACAGGCATATCAAGTTGGAGTCCTTTTATCATCGAGTAATGCGAGTACTTGGACAGCACATCAGGAGCTTGATCTCTCGTTTAGGTTGTTGGCTTGCAAGTTTACGGAAACTGAAAATCAGATAAATCTTGGAACAATTACAGCTCATGAAAATACTGATTTGCTGACACTTGCGAACATCGAACGCGTCTCTTCAGAGACTGACGTTGAATTCATATACACGGATTCAGACGGAAAAATCAATACTCTTGCGGAAGATATGCCGGTTCAACTCAAAGAAAAAATCGATGGCACAATTTCCGTAAAAGCTAAGCTAAAAGGAACGCAAACGCAATCTCCGGTTATATACCAGGGCGTGCAGACTGTTTTGGGCACCATCGATGAAACCGGCGACTATGTTACACGCGCAATTACTGCCGGAACCAATGTAAAAGTTTCGATTACATATGAATGCCTTACACCTGGAAATTCCAGCGTAAAAGTGTATTTGCAAAATACAGACACAACCTGGACGCTAGTTGATTTGAACGCAGGAACTCCAGTTGGCGACTCTTGGGAAGAGCATAATCATGTGGCCGAAAATTTCAGTGGAGCCACTACGCGAGTGAAATTGGTTTTGGAAGGGAATGTTTTGTATCGGCCAAAAGTCCGAAATTTGAAGGTAATTGTGGTGTAGCCGATGATAGATAATCGCACGACACACAAAAATTATCCACTACCACATCCGCTGAACATTGCGTCTCAGGATGTTGTGAGAATGCGCGAAGCGTATATCGCAATTGATGCTGACATGGCAAAGGTTGATGCAATTTGTACGCGAATGAGCGATACGTTTGATCGGGAAAAGTTTGAAAAATTTTTAGGATTGTGGGGGGTAGAAAATGAGCGTTACTGAAGAAACTTTAAATGCCATTCATTCCAGGTTGCAATCGCTGTCTCAAGAAGCAACTCCGGAGCAAGTCGCGTATTTAGCAAAAGCGTTCGAAGCTGTAGCGAGCAACGGAAAAATGATCGATATTGTTAACTTGACCGATCAAAAACTAGAGGAGATGTTAGCAAAAACCAACGAGCATTTGACGGCATTATCAGCTCATAACGATGCCTTCATTGCTGACTTGGGAAGCTTGAAAGATGAGGCATGTGACGCAATTACGTCCATAACAAACGAAAATCTAATATCGATAATTAATTTGGTGGAAGCTAGAAAACCAGAGCTTGCAGCGCTTACTGAACAATTTGCAACCGTGAACGATGTCCCGGCTGGATCCTCAATTTTGAAGGAAATAACGAAGGAAGGAAACAGAGTAAAATTTGTGCAGGATGGTGCATTGCCGTTCGTTTTCGGAATTTTGTCGAGATACAACGACGCTAACTGGGGAGTCGGCAGTTTTACAACGGAATTTGGAACGCTTGGTACAGCCAGCGCAGCCGATGAAATGCTGAAACTTCTGGCCGGAACCCACGAATACACAACGGAATATGCCGGATTTTATAAGGAGCCGAGTTTGTGCTTTTTGCAGGGGTCGAAAGGAAATTTTATTCAAAAAGAAATGTATCTGAAATACTACGCTTCTTCAGGCATGTACGAATATCCGTATTCTGCCCTTGGTGTGTTTTTCGTCAAAAATACAACAAATTTAGCAATTGCTACAACCATCAATATCGGTGGAAGCAGCTATGGCGCTGGTGGAGCGGTTCTCGTGGGAACACCAAATGCAGAAAACGAAGAAATTGCTTGGCAAAATATTTACGTAACGTCTGCAACTTCCAGTAATTTTTCCGGAACAGCCAGTTTTAACGTGCCTGCAAACACAACTATCGCGATAATTCTATACACGTCCAGCTATTATTACACGAACACCTACAGCTACTACGTGCAATTTTTACATTGGTATGTGCACAGTTTCAGAGCGGAAACTTTGGTCGATGGCCTGGAAATCGACGTTGAAAAAACGCTGAAGGCCTGGCAGTGCAAGGGATTAAGCAGCACTTACGATTTGTGGAGATGATCATGAAAGTATCGCAAAAAGCAATCGAACTGCTTCAACAGAGACTGAAAAACCTTGATGTTTCAATAGAAAACATCGA